>CAZJJT010000010.1:0-11127 GCA_964546395.1 uncultured Fibrobacterota bacterium | reverse complement strand
GGCTTTTTGAGGGGAAGGAGCTGACGAAGCAGATCGGTGATGTTGTTCGGCATATTCGGTCTCTGACGAACCACACCATCCGCCCATACTATGAAGCCCGTTACAGGATTCCCTGCGTCGGTATTAGTGAGAATTCGGCTCGTCATAGGACCTCTGTAAAGGCGTCCGTTGAGGTAGTCGTATGGCAGTATATCCAGCTTGTATCCCTTCTTGCTGCACTTGTTCTCAAGCAATCGGGTCAACTCAATCGTTCGGGGTCCGAGTTCATAGAGAGTGCCGTCAGGATAGGCCCGGGCAATCAGAACTATGTCGCTGAATTCCGATCCTGCACGTATGTCGGGAACCATATACCGATGTTTGTGGGGCGCGACTATCTTTTTTGACAGAAGGTATGTCAGTGCCTTTTTCAGAGTACGCCAGCTGCTGTTGTAGAAGTGCATCAGCATATTGGCCGGTGGTAGGACCTCGCCGGCTTGAAAACGTCCGGATATGATGTCACTACCAATGGATTCTGCAATACGTTCCCATTTTACCGACGGCGTATGCTCTTCATTGATGCATCTCGGAGTCTCTTCGGAAGCCAGGGTGATAGTTCCTCCCCGGCGAGCCGTGACAGTTCCCTTCTCCTTTAGTACCCTAATTGCTCTACTTATTGTAGACGGCGAGACTCCTGTGTCGAGGCCGAGGCGTTTGATTGTCGGCAGGCGATACTCGCCGTTTCTTTTCATTTGTACGATCAGTTTCTCAAGGTGATCGATCGCTTTCTGGAGAAGGGCTTGCTGGTGCTCAGTCATATGCGAATACTTGGTTTAATTATGTAAAAAGTGCAAAGGATTCAATAAATATAATGCCTGGATTGCGAAGTTACGCCTACGTTATGAACAGGTTGAACTTGCCACCCAGATCGCCATGGTTGCGACAGTTGTTCCACATTGAGAAGGACCCGGCCATGAGACGACCCATGCTCGCGTACCGCGTCACAGCACTCTTGCTAGCCGTCTCGTCGATGACGGCGGTGTGGGGGCAGGTGACATTGCCCACGGGCGTGACCGTGCCCAAGGACCACTTCATCGTCTACATTTGCGTGGGCAACTCCGAAATGGAAGGGCAGACGACGGTGAATCCCGGCAGCACCTATCGGGCGTTATGGGATTCAACGAGCCCGCGGTTGTGGAGTTGGAGCTTCACAGACAAATTCAATCCGACCGGTCTCGACCATGCCTGGGTCCCCGCTCAAGGCAAGAACCATGCGGGTTCGCTTTGGCAATACCCGGACTGGCTGGGGCCTGACATGCCGTTTCTCAAGGAACTCGAAAAACAGTATCCGTCGGACTACTACTTTGCCGTGCTTAAGGTGGCCTGCCAGGGCAATCGTCTCCGGAAACAGTACATCAATGACGAGACCGGTACGGACTACCTGCCTGAGTGGACACGTCTCCAGGCGTGCATCTCGGCCATAGGCCCCAATACAGTCACCTGGGGTGGCCTGTTCTGTATCTTCTGCGACATGGAGGAACACGATGTCGTGATGGGATACCCGTGGGCTGATGCGGCGCTCAACGGCATGGCCGCGGACGCCGAAACGCTGCTGACGCGTGTGCGTGACGCAACCAATTCCGACATTCCTCTCCTTTGGGTGCAACCTGCGGGACCATTGTATGATCCTACATTCACCCAGGTTTTTGCGACGGGCTATCAGCAGAGTATGTTGATTCCCACGCAAATATCGCGGGCAGCCAACATACCCGTATGGTGGCTACCCGACACCGCCCAGCTTCTGTCGACCTACTACCAGGTTCCAATCGACGGTCATTTCAATGATAGCGGACTCGTACGATTGGCCGAGGAGGTCGTGTCCGTCATCGTTGCAAATGATTGGGTTCCTTCGCCGAGCCCGGACACGGCTGCGCCTACGGCGCCGTCGGACCTTGCCGCATCGAGTATCGGCGCCACGAACGTATCGCTGACCTGGTCGGCGTCCATCGACGACAAGGGCGTCGACGGGTATATCGTCTACTGCAACGGGGACTCGGTGACCGCCGTGAATTCGACGTGGGTGACCATCACCGATCTGGCATCCTCCACGGCATACACGTTTACGGTAAAGGCGTACGATTACAGCGGCAAGCGGTCTCCGTTCAGCGCGTCGCTTCCGGTGACCACGGTCATACCCGGCGTTGACACGCAGCCGCCCACCGTCCCGTCGAGCCTGCACGCAGTAGAGGTCGGACTCACCAGCGCCGTTATCGCCTGGTCTCCATCCACCGACAATGTGGGCGTGACCGGCTACATCGTATATCAGGACGGGGTGCCGGTCGATACAGTGACCGCGACGCAGGATTCGATCGACGGCCTGACGCAGAAGACCGCCTACACCTTTGCCGTGGCTGCGCGCGACAGCGCGGGGAATATCTCTGTGCCCAGCGATACGTTACAGGTGACCAAGGATGAACCGGTGGTCTTTCCGTTTAGAGTTAACGTGGGCGGGCCGTCCATGGGTGAGTACCAGGCGGACCGGCTGTGGATAGGGACAGACTACGGCTATGCGGGAACCACGTTGGTAGCCACGGGCAGCGGAGATGTTTCCGGGACCACAGAAGACAGCATCTATTGCACCGCGCGCCACGGCGCCGATATGGAATACCGTATCGTTGTGCGCGACGGCCGGTACGATGTCACACTCATGTTCGCCGATTTCTGGCACTTGGCGGGAGACCGCTTGTTCACGCCCTTCATTAATGGTGTTGCGGTGACCGCCCAGCCCATCGATGTGGCTGCCACTGTCGGCCCAGGTGCGGCCTACACGATGACCGTGCGTACGAAGGTCACCGGCGGCCTTATCGACATCACCTTCACACACCAGGGCGAATTCCCGATACTCAACGGGCTTGTTGTGGACAATGCCCCGGCCTACGCGATTGTTGAGCCCAGGGATGGAGACACCACTCACGTGGGCGACACACTGCATATCCGCTGGCAGGCCAACGAGAACCTGGTGACCGGTGCCGATATTTTCATCAGCCCTGACGACGGAGAGTCATGGCTGCTGGTCAACACGGCCGAGACGGTGACGAAATCGGACCCGAACTGGGAAGATTTTCCGTTTGTTGTGCCGAACCAGATGCAGATCGTCGGAATGCCTTTGACGCTGAAGGTTGAGGGATACGGTCACGGATTCCCGACAACTATGGCCGGTCACTTCTTCGTAGCGCCGGGCTCTGGTGTGGGTTCCGCAGCGCGCGCCGGCAAAGGACAGATGGAACCCCGCGTACGTCGGGTGTCGCCAAGCGCTCTTGCGGTCGTCGGCCTTGCGGCACGCGATCCTGCATCGATCGCCATGTATCGACCCGACGGCTCGGTCGCGTATCGCCGGACCGTCAGGGGAGTCTCGTCAGTCAATGTCGATCTTGGCCGGTTTGGGGCAGGAGTCTATTTGATAACGGTGAGCGGCAGGGCAATGAATCTTGCGGAAAAAGTGTCTGTTTTCAGGTGATAATCAAATGAGATATCGAGACAATCTCCTGCATTCTCACAGCCTGCTCTCCCTGGACCCGGGGTACGAACACATGGTTACGCCCTTGTGTATCCACCAGGAGGCCCGGACGTCAATGTGCCAGCAGAAAGGCCCATACATGAATGACATCAAACGATGTTTCGCGACGACAGTTGCGGCAGCTGTCTTCTCGGTGGCCGCCTTTGTGTCTTTCGCTCATGCGCAACCTTCGGCACTCGCCGCACACGTGCTCAGCGAAAGCGGGCACACCAAAGGTGTGGCCTGTGTGGTGAGTTGCGGTTCCGGTGAACTGGCCACGGAACTGGCCACTCAGAGCGGGATGGTGGTCCTTGCCATGGACGCTTCGGCGGGCAACGTCACGGCGACACGCAGCAGCGCAAACGGAGTCGGTCTCCTGGGGCGCCGGGTCTATGTGGTCCAGGGTGGTGTCACGGCGATTCCCCTTGCAGATAACTACGCCGACCTGCTGGTGCTTGACGGGGTCACAACGGAAGACCTTTCGGGAATCCCGCAACAGGAGCTTCTGCGTGTTCTCACCCCCTACCACGGCACGGCATTTGTGGGTAACTCGGCCGGAGGGCTTGACCAGGCAGCCCTGCAGAGCTGGCTGGACGGCTTTGGGGTGTTGGGAGCGAACATAACGACGGATTCGTACGGCACGTGGGCGCGTGTGACCAAACCTGAGCTGCCCGGGGCCGACTCGTGGGAGCAGCGCTACCACGGTCCGGACAACAACGTTGTGTCGACTGATACCGCACTGAAAGCGCCCTACCTCACCCAGTGGATGGGCAAACCATACCACGATATCGGCTACGGGTCGGAGGTCCATGTCGCCAACGGCCGTATCCTTGTCATGGGGAAAATTCACGACGGCGGGTATGGGTACACGATTCGCATGAATTCGTTCTACATGCGCAATGCCTACAACGGCGAGATTCTCTGGATACGCGATCTTCCCCTGCGCTACCTGACCGGTTTCGGGGCGGCGGTCATGCGGGGCGATTCGGTGTTTATGGCGGTTGGCGACAGCGTTGCGGTACTGAATGCCGAGACCGGCGCTGTCAAGTATCGCATCGGGTTTACCGGGCTCGAGGGTCACATACGCAGGGTGGCGATCCTGGACGATGTCCTGGTTGTTCTGGCGGGCGACGCCGACATGAGCAGCGATTTTCCGGCTGCTGCAACCGATCAGATGTTAATCGACTCGGTGTTCTATGGTTCGCATGGTGAGTTGGGCAATCATCCTCCGCATCCCTGGGGCGCCGAGCTCGCCGCATACGATCTGGTCGCTCACCAATCGCTGTGGCGACACGTCGAGAGCTCGAATATCGACCTGAACCATCTCGCTCTGTCCGACAGCAAAGTCATGTTCTACGCACGCGATTCACGCGCTGCGGCACTCCACCTGCGCACCGGGGGCGAAGTCTGGCAGAACAACACGCCGGCATTTCTCACCGCAGTGGCGGCCGATTCCAGCATCATACCCAACGGCCTCGGCGCTATCGGCGGGATCAACGCGCAGTGTGCGCTCGTGGCGCACGATCACAGGCTATTCATCGGCATGGGCCGTTCCGACAACTCGGTTGCATTGTCCGCCGACAACGGCTCAATGCTCTGGAGTGTGCCCAACGGCATCCGGAGCACCTGGCTGAGCGGCTCTCCGTTTGCGCAAATGGTCATGGGAGACACCCTGTACCATCGCGATGTTCTGCTGAACACGGCGAACGGTACCACAATTGCGCCGTACGGGGGCGCTGCGCCGGGGTGCGGTGTGTTCACCGGTTCAAAGGACGCGATCATCGGCCAACTGGGTATCAGCTACGATATTGCGGCTCAGGCGGCCACACCCGGCCTGGCCGGTCTGCACCACGCCGTATGCGATGTCGGTAACTTTGTTGCCGACGGCCTCATCATTAACTCCTCATTCAAGTGCCGCTGCAGCATGCCCTCCCGCGGGTTCAAGGTGATGGGCTCATCGGGCGGCTATCAGTACAACCAGGCCGCAGTCCAGAGTGAGCGCCTCACTCAGGCAGCCGACCTCACGGTGTCCGCGTCGCTTGATACCACGGCCATGGACTGGTGTGCCTACCGGGGCGACAACCAGCGCACGGGCTCCTCGCCGGCCGCCGTATCGCTTTCGCCGACACGGCGGTTCACGTTCACTCCCGACGTGCTCTATTACACGAACTTTGCCGAGGCCACATGCACCTACGATGTTGACTGGCGGGTAACGCCGCCCGTGGCGGCAGGGGAGTATGTGTTCACAGGTGGGTGGGACGGCAAGGTTCGGTGCATCAACAGTACCACGGGCCTGCTGGCATGGGAATTCCAGTGCGGCAGTGCAGTAGTCAGCCCACCCGCCGTGTCGTCGGGCCGGGTGTTCTTCGGCTCGTGCGACGGCTATGCGTATGCGTGCGAAGCGCGTACGGGTCGGCTGCTGTGGAAGTTCCGTGCGGCTCCGGCCGAGCGGCTCGTTATGCAGCAGGGGATGCTGATGAGCACGTGGCCGGTGACGGGCGGCGTGCTGGTGCACGGTGGTGTTGCGTACGTGGCAGCCGGCGGCACCAATGCCGAGAACGGCACGCATGTGTACGCCCTGAACGCGGCAAGCGGCGAGATAGTGTGGCAGAACAATGCACTGGCGGCCCTGCCGGATGCGCAGAATTCGGGCAGAACGGCCAACGGCGGCATGGCAATCGCCGGCAATCGCCTGTGGCTCTCCACAGCCAATCGTGCGACGTTCAGTCTCCGGTTGAGTGATGGAGTCCTGGTGCCGGGGGCGTGCGACGACGAGGTGTGGCCGGGCAAGGCTCAGGGCCGTCCCGGTGGCGATATTGCCGTGTTCCGCGATCGGTTTGTCATGTATGGCGGCAAGCCGTTCTGGACCGACCACAGCGAGCGCTGGGGCACGGAGGAGTTCCAGAGTGTCCTGCGCTTTGCGGTATTCACGTTCATCGAGCTCGACGGCTCGGGCAACGCGCAGTACCCTGAGGTGGCCCCGGTCGAGGATTCACGCGGCGTCGTAACCCCAGCGTGGGACAATGACCTGATGGTGCTGGCGACCGACCGTATCACCGGAGTGTGCGGCTGGGACGCCGACGGGGCGGAGACATTCCTCACCCAGCAGCGAGCGGCCAACCAGGGGACGAGCTACGACTCATACCAGGAAAGCCGGGTGATCAACACAGGCTGGACGAGCCGGTGGGGCCCGTTGGATATCCAGGTGAATGCCATGATGCTGGCGCAGAACGCCGTGGTGGTGGCGTACCGGGACAATGATGGCGCCCAGTGGTGGGACTGGAAAGAAAAGTTGCTGGCCTCGACCTGGAAAGCCGGGTTGCTGAGTAAGGATAACGGGACGCTCCTGTGGAGCGATACGCTTCCCGCCGAGCCCCTGCGCAACGGCCTGTGCGTAGACCGGTCGGGAAATATCATGGTAGCGCTGCGCGACGGACGACTGGTGTGCTTCGGCTCGGGTTCCGTGCATGTTGCGGGCTCGATCGGCATGCCCTTCAGGCCGGTAACTGCTTCGGGAGTGGTTCCCACAGTAGTGAGCCCTGGTTGGTCTCAGCCTGGCACAGATGCAACTGCCCGGACAGTGCGCGACGCCGGAGATACTTCACCTTCAGCTCAGTCTGTTCCGCCTCGACAGCCGAAGCTGGTGGCGCGATCGGCGATACTGGTACGCCAACCAGACTCGCGTCCACTGTGGCAGATTGCCGCCGATCCGGCTACGCCTCCCGGCTCCGTTGTCCTTGGAAGCGCCTCCGCCGACAGTGCTGTCGACCCTGCCGCAAACGGCGGCGTGCACAATACGGAGTGGCAACCAGACCGGCCGCGCGCGGAGGTCATGCACGTTACCGCCGGCACCAGCCAGGAAAACCATCCGGCCCGCTACGCCTGTGACGGTGACCTGACGACACGGTGGAGCGCGGCGCGTGCGGGCGCTCAGACACTGACACTCGACCTTGGCAGTGTGCAGACTGTCGACGGGGTCAGTCTGGTGTGGTACAGCCGGGGGAACCCCATTCCGTGTGCCGTTCTTGTCTCATGCGACGGGGAGCGTTTCGAGGAGATAGACAACGGCATCCTGCGCGGGAGGGGGACCCACGAGTCGTTGCGCTCATTCCTTCCCGAGCCGGCCCGTTTCGTCCGGTTGAGATTTCTTGATGAGAGCCCGACGCCCGCGTGTCACATTTTCGAGGCAGCGGTTCACACTGAGGCGGTCATTTCGGCAGCCGCAACGGCGGAGAAGTTATGAAGGCTGTGCGATTAGTGATGGTTCTCTGCCTGTGCGGTGTAGCACAGGCGGCGTTGCTGCTCCTTTTCGGGTTTACCGCGGTGATGGCACAGGACACCATCGCTGTCGGCATTAACACGTATTGGATCAACGACTATGGCCGTGTGCACGAGTTTGTCGATGCGATGAAGCACGCTCGTGAGTTCGGCCCGGCCGGCGAGCCATGGGTGGGAGATGCTCCCATCGACGATAACGGGTGGCCGACCGGCGATGCCGGGACGGTGGTACTCTACGAAAATCCCGACCAGGACGTGAGCGGCACGTACAAGCTCTCGTTTGCCGGACAGGCAACCGTAACCCCCACCTGTTGCACCGGCGACGGGAATAACTGGCACATGGAGAATCAGGTCTATGACAGCCAGACCAACACAACGACCGCCGACTTGGTAGTCCTGCCGGGAAACGCCCCGAAATTCGTATCCTTTACCAACACCAACGGCGGTATCCAGAACATCCGGCTCATACGCCCGGGCTATGATCCGAACACCGAACAGGTATTCACCACACCGTTTCTGGAGGCACTCGAGCCGTTTTCTATCCTGCGCTTGATGGATTTCCTCAACACCAACGACATGAGTCCCGCGTACACGGTCGAATACGACTGGGACGAGCGTCGTCCGCGTGATTGGGCAACCCAGGCAACTGATGGGGACGGGCCCTTGCCGGGTGTGGCATGGGAGTACGTGGCCGAGCTGGCCAATGTCACCGGCAAGGATATCTGGGTGAACATTCCCGTGGCGGCTTCCGACAACTACGCAACAGGTCTTGCCCACTTGCTGGACACGATGGTCGACCCTGACATCACTGTATACGTTGAGTACAGCAATGAGCTCTGGAACTTCAGCGGTGGATTTGATCAGTTCCACTACAACCAGGACGCTGCCGAGGCCGAAGTGGCCGCCGGCGGGTCGAACCTCAATTACGACGGCGAGACCGATGTGTGGAACTGGGGCAGAAGACGTGACGCCAAGCGCACGGTCGAGTTCAGTGACATCTTCCGCAGCGTGTTCGGCGATGCCGCTATGAACACGCGGGTGCGATTCGTGCTTGCCTGGCAGATGGAGCCGGTATGGCACAACTACATGCTTCGCTACATTGCCGACAACTACGGGCCACCGTCGCACTATCTCTACGCCGTCGCTCAGGCTCCCTATATGGAGAACAGCCTCTATGCAACCACGGTGGACCAGTGTCTGGACACCATGCGCTCCCACAGCGACAACGTGAGTCGCCCCACCAACATGCGACTGGTTGCAACGGCCATCTACTGGGGCCTGAAAAGTTACACCTATGAGGGCGGTGTCGGTTTGAGCGGGACTGGCGGCGACGCCGTGAAAATAGCCGCGAACTACGACCCGCGTATCAAGGACTTGATAATCCATGATATCAGGGACAACTGGTATGCGCAGGGTGGCGACCAGTACGTCTACTACAGCCTGTGCACATCGTGGGACGGGAGCGGTTGCTGGGGGCTGACTCAGGCCATCGAGGATCTCACAACGCCCAAATACGAGGCCATGACCGAATTGACCGGCATGGCGCGGCCACCGATCACCGCCGGCACAGCGTTGCCCGCCGTCGGGCAGTCTGTCACGGTACCCGTGGCCGATGATGTGTGGGGTGTGACGGATAACGCGACCTACTATGTGGACACGGGCCGGGAGTTGTGGTTCCTGTTCAGGTCTGAGGGGAACGCGGAGTGCGACGTCCTGGTAGAATATGTGGATGGGTCCTTTGTCGGCACCTTGACCTACGATGTCTCCGTCAACGGCGCGTTGCAGGGAACGGTCGCGGCCCAGGGGGGATCATCGCAGAGCACGACACTGCCGGTAACCCTCATTCCGGGGCTCAACGTAGTGTCCGTACGTCCCACAGTCGGGCATCTGTTCGCAGCCCTGACACTGCGCACGCAGTCGGTCGCGGCAAAGCCACTTCCGCGCGCATCGGTACAGGTGACCGCGGCACTTACCAAAAGCGGCCGTTGCAGCTACCACCTTACGCTGCCTGCCGCGGCTGAGTATCAGGTGATGGTGACCGACCTGAGCGGCAGGTCAGTGAAGCGTTTCCGTGTTAGCGGCGCCGAAGCCCGGTTCTCACTCGGTATGGTGTCTCGCGGTGTCTACGGCGTAACGGTCACGTCCCGGGAGCAAAGACACGTGTTCACCATCGTACGCTAGTGTAGTGTCCCTAACGGTTCTATACATTTGGCGATTTTGTTGACTTTGTCAAGTATTCGTTTGACCGGCGCGCTCCAGACGAATGCCTTGGGCGCAAGGTTGTGCTTGGCGATGTAGTCGGTGATGGCATCTATGAGGGTGGCTACGTTGTTGAATGTCCCGCGCCTGAGCCGTTGATCCGTAAGGTTACGGAACCAGCGCTCGACCATGTTGAGCCAGGAACTGCTTGTCGGTGTGAAATGCAGATGGAAGCGGGGGTGTCGTTTCAACCACGTTTTGACCTTGGGGTGCTTGTGCGTTGCGTAATTGTCGACAATCAGGTGAAGATCCAGTGCTGCCGGTGTCTCTTTATCGATGCGATTGAGGAAGCGTATGAACTCTTGGTGTCGGTGTCGCGCCATGCACTCGCCGACGACTGCGCCGTCCAACATGCTCAGCGCGGCGAACAGCGTGGTTGTGCCGTTGCGCTTGTAGTCATGCGTCTGCTTGGCAGGTACGCCGGGAGCCAGCGGCAGCATCGGGCGCGTCCTGTCCAACGCCTGGATCTGGCTCTTCTCGTCAACGCACAACACCAACGCTTTGTCAGGTGGATTGAGGTACAGGCCAACGACATCCTCAAGCTTCTCCACGAAATGCGGATCCTTGCTGAGCTTGAGCGTCTCAAGCAGGTGTGGCTTGAGGTTGTGTCTGCGCCAAATTCGCTGCACCGCCATGCGACTGATATTCTGGCTCCGAGCCATCAGCCGCACGCTCCAATGAGTCGCGTTTGAGGGAGTGCTGTGCAATGTCGCTTCCACAATCGCCCGTTCCTTGGTCTTACTCAACACCCGCTTCCGTCCAGGCCGGGGTGCATCCTTGCGAATGCCCTCGGAGCCCAGCGCAAGGAAGCGTTTGCGCCACAACCGAGCAGTATGCCGGGAGACTTCGAGTGCATCCCCAATCTCCACGTCATGCTTGCCCTCACTTGCCAGCAGAACAATCTGCGCACGCTGCGCCAGTCTCACGGGGCAGCGACGCCCGTGCGCCCACGCCAGGAGCTGTGCACGCACTTCTTCGGTCAGCGAAACGGCCCCGGTTCTTCTCATGCATGGGAAAATGCCTCATGCCACATGAATGTATAGCTATTTATGGGACAC
>CAZJJT010000009.1:9454-24456 GCA_964546395.1 uncultured Fibrobacterota bacterium | reverse complement strand
GTCATCTCCCAGTGTATGCCAGTATATTTCGAAAACGACGCCAAGCTCCGACTACGGTCAAGATACAGTACTATTATGGAACCTTCAACAGTATTTCAGCGACGGATATGGGACAGAAACGACGTTACGGCGTCCTGGCTGGACCACGTGTCGCCCCAGTTGAACATCGCCGGGGGCGAGTCGGGCCGCCCGGCCTGGGCTGACCCCCAGCGGGTGATCTACGACCATGAGCTGATGATGATAGGGGAGGGGGGGCATTTCGCGTTCGACCTGGTGGATGCTGCCGGGGCCACACGGACGGTCGAGTGCCGCGGCACGAGCTACATCATCATACCGCCCGGTGTCTGGCACACCTGTCGCGGCATCGTCAGCGAGGATGTGACGCGGGTCTGGCTGCACTTTGACTGGGTTGCGGTGCCCCGGCCGGCGGAAACCCCCATCCTTACGTACTGGCCCGCTGTGCCGCACCCCGCGCTCTACCGTCCGGCCCCGGGGTTTGTGCCGCAGGGAATCCTCACGGGGTCCATCCCGAACCCGGCGCATGCGTTCGATATCCACTCGCGCGTGACCGACCGGTACAACCACGGTACCCCGCGGGTGCGTGCCACGAGTCGTGCGCTGCTGCTCGAGCTGCTGCTCTACCTGCTCTCCCCCGAGTCCCTCCCCCCGTCATCGGCAAGTCCCGTGACAGGCCTCGCGCTGCGGGTGCGCGACGCGCTCGACCGGCTGTCGCAGCAGCCGTTTGCCGAGGCGGAAGCGGTGAAGCCGCACCTGGCACGCATGGGCCACAGCTACGACCACCTGGCCCGCGTGTTCCGTGGCACCTACGGGGTAACGCCGCTGCAGTACCTGAATGCGCAGCGCATGGAGCGTGCGAAGAACCTGCTGCGGGATACGGATACGTCCGTGGCCGGTATAGCGCGGCGGCTCGGATTTCGCGACGTGGTCTATTTCAACCGGCTGTTTCGCAAACTCGTTGGCGCTACTCCTGGGGCGTTCCGAGCAGGTGCATAGGGACAGGATTTTGGGGGCTGCGCCGGGTAGGGTACCGTCTCAAAGGGTGGTCTCTCGTCGCTGTTTCCTCGAAGGAAACGAGGACTTGCTGTGTGGCATCCGCAGTGATGCGCTGGCCGAACGCGCGAAGCATATTGGTGACGGGGACCCGGAACGACGGAGGAGGTGGCGCGATGCGTAGACTCTCATGCTGGATTCCCGCAGTGGTTCTGGCGTTGGCCGCAGTTGGCACAGACAGCGTGGCTCAGTACGGCATTGTCAGGGGTGCGGCGAACTACGTCAACGGTGCCCCGGTAGCAGGTGCATCCGTGTCGCTTGCCGTAAGCGGGATCAGCACCCAAACCGATTCAAACGGGACGTTCTACCTGTCGTACCCTCTGGCAACCGTGGACCTCCCGGGCGCTGAGCGCCATGATGCGCCGCGGTTGTCGCGCGATCGCCTGTTGTTCCACGTTCGGCATCCGGGGACCTCGGTTCGCGTGCAGTTCCTGGACCTTGGTGGCCGAGTTGCGTCGTCCATGGACTTCACTTGCCTGCAGCAGGGGGAGTACGCGGTTCCGACGGGTCCCGGCGGAGTCGCGAACCGGCTCTGTCTGGTCAGCGTCATGGTTGGTGAGCAGGAATGGGTTCTGCGCCTGGTTCCGGCCGGTGGACGGGTGTGCGCAGGCTCTGGGCGGACTTCGCCGCACGGTGTTGGGTATCTCAGCAGAGCAGCGGCGGTCCTGGATACAGTGGTGGCCATTGCCGCAGACGGAGCACGGAGATCCGAGGTCATCGACACATCGGTTGCCACGGTGTTCTTCACATTCGACAATCCCGCTTCCGGCGGGGACCCGTCCGATGCGGCGCTGTCTGCTATGTTGTTGACCGTTCCCCTCGTGCAGCAGGTGTGCTATCGCTACTGTACATATGTGACTGTCCTCCATGAGGTCGCTCCCGTTCCTCCCTTCGACCCCGACACTCAAGTCTACAGCGCCACTCCGGACAGCAGCATCGTGGTTGGTCTCAGGCCTATTGCCCGCTCAGTGGCCAGCAGTGTTGCTGTCGTTCTGGACAGCCTTGCGATACAACCGACGCTCTGGTTCACGGGCACGTTTCCTACTGCGGGCGTGCTTGGAGCATTCTACACCTGCACGCTCAGTGCCCCTGGCGAAACCCGGACCTTCGTGACCACGGTGACCGGGGGGGACAGCGTCACGGAGAGGGTCTACACTGCCGTTGTCAGCCACAACTGACCAGAGCGCTCCCTCGCGCGTCGGCACGGTCTGTCCCCCAACAATGCTTCTGGAGGCAGCGTACGTTCTGCTTGCCGTGTTTGTGGCGGTTGTACCGGTGGTCATGTGGAACGGGACGGTGACATCCGAGGGCATCAAACTGCTCTGTGCCCGTACCCTCACCATCGCCCTGTCTGTACTCATCATTGCAGACGCACTCGTGCGGCGAACTCTCCGCTTGCCTGACCGCGCCCTGCTGCTCCTTGCCGCAGCCACCGGGGCATACGCAACGGTGCTGTGTGCCGTGAACCCCTTCAGCGACTGGGGGTCGCTGGCCGACCTTTGGCTGTCGATTCTGCTGCTTCTGGAGGGCATAGTGCTTCTGCGTGAGGGTGCGGTCGAGCGCATCCTGGTCGCCTGGCAGACAGGCGCACTCATCGTGTCGCTCTACCTCCTCTTGCAGCGGGCAGGACTCGACCCTCTGCTGTGGCTGGACAGACCGACAGAATGGGCCGGCTCGACATTTGCCAACCGGAACCTGATGGTGTTCTACCTGCTGTGTTCGCTGCCCTACGGCATCTACCTGGTCGCACACCGGCGTGGTGCCGTCCGGGTACTGGGCACCGCAGCTGCGGCGATGGGGCTCGCAGCGCTGCTGCTGTGTCACAGTCGTGCGTCGGTTGCGGTCCGTCTGATCACCGCCCCGGGATACCTGCTGCATATGTCGTGCCGCAGCCCATCGCCATTGTGGCGTACTGCTCTTCGCTGGTGTGCGATGGGTTGCTTCGCGCTGGCATCGGCCCTTGCCGTCGGGTACGCCGTCTACGTGTTCTCGGCTCCATCCTGGGCTGTCAACACCCTCAGTCACCAGCGGCTCCTGCTGTGGCGCGACACACTGGGTCTGGTGGCAGAGGCACCATGGTTCGGCCACGGACCGGGTAGCTTCGCCGGAGCGTTCCCGGCGTTCCGGTCGGCAGAGCTTGCCGCAGCATTCCCCTTCCACGTTCCAGTCCTCAACAGCCACAACGAAGTGCTCGAGGTCCTTGTAGAAGGAGGCGTGGTCGGCCTTCTGCTGTCCATCGCGCTCGCAGCAAGGAGCATGGGGGCTGGACGCGCCAAAACCGGCACGACACCGTCGCTGTCGGACCTGAGGTCCTACGGTTGGATGTCCGTTGTGGGGTGCGCGCTCTTTGCGCTGGTGGCCGAAGCGTCGCACTTTTACGTCTGCTCAGTGTTCTGCTGGCTCTCGTTGGCCGTGTGCTCTGTGAGTTGGTCGGAAGACGGTGTGACGGTCGTGTTGTCCGGCAGGCGCCGCCGTCTGTCTGTCGCAGCGCTCGTAGTCTGGAGTGCGGCGGCGGTTGCCTGGCAGCTGCTCGCAGCCAACGCATTTCTTGCAGATGTGCACACCAAGCGCGCCATCGCGGCACTTCAGAACAGTCGCGGCACTGCCGGTGCAGAGAGGGAACTCGCGAGTGCCCTGCAGTACCAGCCCGCCAATCTATCCGCGCTGTACCTACGCGCTCACGTGTACGCACAACAGGGGAAGTACGACGACGCACTGCGTGACTACGAGGCGGTCCAGCGTCAGGATCCGCACTTTGAGCACACGCACTACGACAAAGGGGTGCTCCTGTTCCAACAGAAGGACTACGCTGCCGCGGCGCAGAGCCTCAACGCAACGCTGCGACTCTATCCGACCTGTGCCAACGCCCTATTCTACCTCGCGCGCTGCCACTACGAAATGGCGCAATATGACGCATGCATCGGCTGCTGCCGATTGCTCATGCGCCTGGAAAACCCGCATGGCCGCGCGCGCGAGTTGCTGATTGCCGCCAAGCGGGGGGTCGGGGCCCACCACACTGCCACCGACTGACCAGCCCGCGCGGCTCACTGCTGCACCACCCCCGGCAACGCCTCGTGATCACCCGTGCGGCTCGAGGAATCCCGCCATGAACAGCGGCCGGCGGATTCCCGAGGCATCGAGCGACGGCGTGAGGATCATCGACTTGGCACCATCATACCCCTTGAACTGCTGTCGACCCTTCCCCTTGCCCCCTACCTCGATCACAAACTCGCGGGCATCTGTTTGCACCACGTAGTCCGGAGTCTTGGCCCCACGCGTGGATTTCAGGTAGTCCACCTGTGCGCCGTGCATCGTGACAGCTTCGACCAGGAAATCCTCCCGAAGGCCGCCAACCGTCGCTTCCGACTCCCCGAACAGCAGGCGGAACGGCACGCACATGAGGATCTTCGGTTCGCGCGACACGTTGGCACCTTTCGGCAGCAGCGGGTTGAGCACGAACGCCCGTCGAAGCAGGTCGGTGTACGATTCCGCCTTGTACTTGGTGATTCCCACATTGCGCGACAGCGAAGAGTAGTTGACCCCGTCCACCGATGAGCGTCCGATGAACTCAAGGCACCGCCTGACAAGCGGGATCTCGTCAACCTGCAGCCGCCCCACCAGGGGCACATCCTGGGTGACAATCTTGTCGAGAACAGCTCGCAGAACCGCCAACGGATCGGGCTCTTCCAGGGCGAACGGCATGAGTCCGCCACGAAGGTACTCCTCGAAAAGGTGGCCCGTACGGATGTGCTCGGGCGTCCACCGGCGCGACTCGATGTCCTGCAGCGAGAGCGGCGCCAGCTCCTGTCCGGTTTTGAACAGCACGAACTCGCGAAACGTAAACGGCAACAGGTGCGCCACGCGGACCCTGCGCGACAGATCAACTGCGGCTTCCAACAGTGAAAGCGAGACCGAACTCGTGAAGATCAGCTTGACGGGGAGCAGGTCGTAGACCTGCTTGAGGACGCGTGCGTAGTCGCTCTGGAAGTGGATTTCGTCGATGAGCACAGTTGTGACAGCCATCGTCTCGTGAAGCCGCTTGACGATGTCGAACAGGTTCGCGGATTCAAGAGTGTCGGCGGAGAGGTAGAACGAATCTGGTATGCTGACCGCCAGCTGCCGCAGCACAACAGTCTTGCCGACACCCCGGGGACCGACCACGCCTGTGGCGTGCCGGGCTGTATCGCCGAGCAGCGTCCCGACCAGTGTGCGGTGACGGGGGTAGCGCTGCGCGTCCAGCCGCGCGAGACGGTCGAATTCCTGGAGCCTGTCGATGCTTGTCACCAACGGCCTCTCTTGGTATATACTACACTAAAATATCATTTTGGCAAATATATCGTCAAGATGATATGCATATTGAAGAGCAGTTAGTCCAAACATGCCTTTAGAAGGCACTGCTGATGGGTCAGATACCTGGGGCTTTGGTCCCCTGTCGTCTCACCAACTCACCGCCCCAGCATCGTTTTCAGCTTCGCTCCAATCGCATCCGCCATCAATTGGAACCCGTAGTCGTTGGGGTGGAGCCGATCGCCGGCGCAGTCCCACCAGTGGTCGGCGGGCCAGATGGACTTGCCGTGCAGGAACCAGACCCGCTTGTCGCCCGCGGCGCGGGCGCGCCGGTACGTCTGCTCGATCACCGTGGCCCGTGCGCGGAAGTACTCGGGGGCATTCCGGTAGTTGACGCTGCTCACCATGACTATCGGCAAGTGCGGCTGCGCCTTGCGGATGGTGCGGTAGAACGGCCAGTGGGTCTTCTTCAGGTGCTGCAGCGAAGGAGTGTTGTGGTCGTAGTCCATGATAAACGCCGAGAGTTCGAGTGCAGCGATTGCCTCGGCCACCTGCTGCTCACCCCGGCCGCTTCCGCCGAACCCGTAGTTTATCACGTGCGCGTCCAGCCGCCGACCCAGTACCATGGGGTAGGTAAGTCCGCCCCGCGATGCGCACCCGCCTTCGACAATCGAGGACCCGTAGAACAGAATCGGCTTGCGCACGGTGCGCGGGGGGGGCAGTTGAAGCTCGGCGCCCTTTTCCAGTCCCAGCTCAACAGCAGCCGGGTGGTTACGCACCGGGAAGTACAGTGAATACTCACGCATGCCGCCCGGGTTGTCCACTCCGTCAAGAAGCACGAGTTTCGCGTTCACGTTGTAGAGCGTCTTGAGGAACTCGCGCTTCGTTCCGCTCCCCGCATACACGTCCCAGCCGAACAGCGCTTTCCACGGCGTGGTGGGACACGTTTCGCCCGTTTCGTACTGCACGCGCAGCGCTATGCGTGGGCTGTCGGTGCAAAACCGCAGCACGCCGCCCGCGGGGTGGCGGCAGACCCACTGGCACAATTCCGGAAGTGCCGGAAGGATGCGCTCGGGGAGCCGGCACAGTGATCCGTTCTCCCAGCAATACGGGAACCCCTCGAGTTCGACTGCCGCGTGGTCGAGCGCATCAACAAACCGCAGCCCCTTGGTGTCAAAGCGAGCAGCAACGAAGTTCGGGTCGCGGAGTGATCGTGCCATCTGTTCTCCTTGTGGGGCGTTGCGGGGTGGCCGACCCGTCACGCGCATCCGCGCGTGACATCGGCGGCTACCCCGCAGAGGGGGCAGCGGAAGCCGTGGCGTTGTTTGCCAGGGCTGGAGCGAGGGGGACACTTCCCCCCATGGATGATCCGTGCGCGTTTGCTGTCGTCTCTGCCGCCACTTTTCGCTTGGCCTTGAACAGCAACATCGAGACGCGGCTCAGGATACTCACCTCGTTGTCGCCACTGGTTTCAATCGAAAGAAAGTTGATCTCGGGATGCATTGCCAGTATCCGTGACTGCACACCGTCCGACACGCCTGAACTGGGCATGCAGCCGAACGGCTTGACCGAGATGAACCCGTCCACTTTGCCCGCGTAGTGCAGCGCCTCGCCGATCTCGAGGTTGCCCTCGCCCCCGAATATCTCGGGGTGGTAGTACTCGGCCCCAAGCTTCGCGAGTGAGTCGAGGTCGTGCAGCTCGCCGCGGCCGCCGAACTGCCCGGGCCGCAGCGCCCGGGCATACGCGTGGTAGAAGTAGCTGACGATCCGACGGCTCGTGTTCTGTTTCCGAAGCGACTGTTTCCAGTGGCGCAGCTCCTGCGCGCTGGTGGCAAAGCGGATATGGCGTTCAGCCTCGCGTGCGCGCCGCCACACCTCGTACAGCGCGCGATTGGTGAACAGTCCCGGGTACACCTCGCAGCCGTCATCCATAATGAAGCGCCGCAAGTTGTAGTTGCCTTCGTTGTGCGCGAGGTTCGCAAACACTTCGCCGGTCATGAATATGCGCGGGAGTCGTACGCTGCGGCGCGGCACCTTCGCGAGTATCTGCCCGACCCGCGCAACCGCCTTCGGCAATTTGAGCAGAAACCACCGGTCGCGGAACGCTTCAAAGAGGATCTGCTCGCATTCGGCGATGGTCTGCAGGGCCGCCCGCTTGTCCACCGCGTACGGCCGAAGGGCGCATTCGGCGATGTGCATCAGGTCGGCGAGAACGAACCCGACCGTGAAGTTCAGGTAGAAGAACAGGTCGAACTTGAAGGCAGAATCGCGTGGGACTGGTTCGTTGATATCCGAAGTCAGCAGGAACATGCGGAAGTTGCGGAACCCCGCATCGTTGACCACCTTGAAGTACTCCATGGGGTACATGCCGTAGCGGCACGGGCCGCACTGGCCGCCGCCGCCCACGAACACATACCGCTTCGCGATCTCCTCTTTCGACAAGCCGGTCTCGCGTTCGATGCGCAGCAGGTTGCGGATCAGGCTCCCCGAGGTGAAGTACATCGGGTTGCACTCCATGCGGTTGCCGTACTCCTTGCCGAACCGCACATCCTCCTTCACGTGGTCGCCGAGGTCCTCGTAGCGGTAGCCGTGACGCTCCCAGTAGGCGCGCATGAAGAAGCTCTTACGGCGCTCGATGAAATTGTACAGGACGGTGACGCGGCCCTTGTCCTGTTTCAGCCACGGCGGGTTGCGGTATCCCTCCCATTGCGTCGGCTTGACGAATTTCGGGGGCCGCACGCGGACCGTCGTCGTGGCCGGGGTGCTCATGCGCTCGCACCCATCCGGGTGTGCAGGCGAATCGCTTCGAGCCGCAGGAAGTACTCGATGGTCTGGATGCGGATCTTGAGGGAAGCGCGTGGCTTGTTCTGGTCGAGGTCGTGGAACAGGAAGTGGGGTGTTGCCGAGGCATCGAGGATCGTGCCTACGTAGGAGTAGGTGGGCGCGTCATGGCCGCACTTGAAACTGGAGAAATCGACCACGGCCAGGTTCGGGTGGCGCGCGGCGATTTTCGCTGCCCAGATCTTGTGGTTGGTGTTGCGGTTGAAATTGCGCTGCCACACGTCAGAGATACTGCGCGGGTCGATCATGCCCTCACTCTCGGCATCGGTGCCGAACAACGGCCGCAGAAACTCTTCGTCTACCGGAAGCGACTCGACGCACAGGATCGGGAACCCGCGTCTCTGGAACTCCTCGAGTATTCCGTGGTTCAGTCCCGGGTCGTGGTGGTAGGGGTGGCCGATGGCGAGGATCCCGATCCGGTCTCCATCAATGAGTTCGTTCAGCACCTGCCGCCCACGGTTGCGCAACCGTTCGTAGTAGCGCTCCATGGCAGCAAACCCCTCGCGTACCGCCCAGCAGTTCTCGTCCCAGGTGATTCCCAGCCGCTCCTCGAAGTAGTCGAACATCAGCCCGCACGTATCCGGCGGCCGGTCGAGACTCACCAGCGGTTTCCAGTACTCGACATGCTTCTCGGCCAACAGGTCGCGGTCTTTGCGAAACGCCGCCTCCACCACTTCCGGCGTGCCCATCTGTATTGCGCAGGCCGTGTTGGCCAGCGTGGTGGTGACATCGCTCTGGAGGTGGGTGACACGGGGGAAACAGATGTGGGTGATCGTCTTGTGAATCAGCAGATTGTACACGTGTGCCGGACCAACCTTCGCCGGGAAACACGGGTCTATCGCGCCCCACTTGTTGCCCTCCTCCCAGAGCCGCGGCGACGTGTAGTCGCTGTACACGATTCCGCCCACGCCGAGAGTCCGCAGGTACGTGGAGAAGAACGGCGTGCACTGGTACATGTTGAGCAGTCGCGGGATTCCCACAATCATCGCTGCGCGTTCCGCGACCCGCTCCGCGCCCGAGCGCTGAAACGCCAGCATACCGCTTCGCCTATGCCTGAGCGATCGAGGCACGTGGTTTCCGGGTACCACGGTGCCATGCTCGGGAAGCGCGTTGTATGCGTACTCGGCAAACACGTCCACCGCGGCTTCCGCCACCAGGTTGGGAAACCGCGCGCGGACTTCCTGCTCCCGCTTCTCGCCGCTCCGCATCTCCTCGACGTCACCGGCCAGCCCCCGGTCACACCCGTTGCCCGATATGAACAGCACCTCCGGACGCCCCTCAGCGTGAATGGTCACGAATGTGCGCCGGCAGCGGTTGCCGCAGAAGCGGCATCGCGTGGTGTCGTCGTTACGCGTGTCAAGCGTCACTCGCGAGGCCTCGCGGATTCCCACGAATGCGGTCGGTCGCTCCTGCTGCCGCTCCCGGGCCTCGAGTCCCGCGCCAATTGCCCCGCAGATGTCGGCGTAGCGGTGCACATGTACCTGGACCCCGGGCACGCGCCCCTTGATATAGTCGACCTGCGCCTTCACCGCCGCAAGGTTCTTCTGCGTGCCGCCCTGCAACACGATGCGGTTGCCGAACCGCGCGATGTGCGGCTCCTGCACGACATAGTTCCAGATGTTCAGCGGCAGCACCAGTGCCAGTCCCGCCATGATCTCTTCGTTGGTCCACCCCAGTTGCTGGAAATTCACCCGGTCCTGCTCCATGAACACCGCGCAGCCGTAGTTAAACGCCGGTGCTTTCGAGGCGCTGAACGCACGTGCCGCGTACTGCTCAATCGGCACGCCGAACTGGTCCGCCATCGACTGAAGGAAGTAGCCGTTGCCCGCGCTGCACTGCGTGTTCAGCTTGAAATCAACCACACGGCCGTGCTTGAGAAACAGCACCTTGATATCCTGCCCGCCCACGTCGCAGATCACGTCGACTTCTCCGTAGTACGCGGTGGAAGAGCGCATGTGGGCGATGGTTTCCACCACCATGTGGTCGAAGCTGAACGCGGCCCTGAGTATCTCGGAAGCGTACCCGGTGACAGCCGAGCCGAGAATCACCGGGTGCACGTCGTGTTCCGCGCGCCACGCATCCATCCTGCCGAACATATCGCGCAGATCGTGCACCGGGTTGCCCTGCGAAAGGATGTAGTCGCGGTACAGCAGCGTCCCCTCACGGTCGAGCAGTACCAGCTTCGAGCTTGTCGACCCGCCATCGACACCCAGGTATACTTCAAACGTACTGCCACGCGCGGGCACGGGCGGTTCGAACGGCGGGATCGCGAACTCGTCGGCAAACCGTCGCACCTCTTCCTCGCTCTGCGCAAGCCCGTCTTTCACGGCCCCCGAAGACATGAGCCGCGTCATCCGGCCCTCGGTAATGAACGCTTCCAGCTTCCCCAGCCCGGGATACAGCACATCCTGTGTGGGCCGTTCGGCCGTGGACAACAGGAGCTGCTCCGATTCGACACCGAACAGGACCGCACCGATTGCGGCGAAGTACTCGGCGTCGGGCGGCACCAGCACGAGCTCTTCGAGCGGCCGGTCCGCGGGTTTCCAGTGGTGCATGTCCCAGGTAAGCGGGATCTGCGTGCGCCAGATCTCGGTCAGCACGGGGATGTAGCGATGCGGTCCGCCCAGCAGCAGCACCTGGTCGCGCAGTACGTTGCCGCGCACGAGGACCTCGAGGTTCTGCTTGGCAATTGCCGTACACAGCGATACCACCAGCTCCTCGTGGTGCACGCCGCTCTTGAGCAGGCCAACCACGTCGGTCTCGGCGAACACCCCGCACTTCGCAGCGATGTGATGTACCGTCTTACCGGCGGCCGTGATACGCGCCACTTCCTCGGAACTGATACCGACCTTGTTGAGAATCCGGTCAAGGGTTGCGCCCGTGCCGCCTGCGCACTTGTCGTTCATGTACGTGAGCGTTGAGCGGTTCCCGCCCTCATCCTCTTTCCAGACAATCACCTTCGCGTCCTGGCCGCCAAGTTCGAGCACCGAGCCCGTGTCCGGGAACCGCTGCTCGACCGCGCAGATCACCGCATTGACTTCCTGCACGTACGTGGCATGCAGAAACGGCGCAATCGCTCGGCCGCCGCTCCCCGTGATATAGACGCGGGAGTCACTCTGCGGAAAACGCTGCTCTATCACACGAAGGAAGTCGCGCAGCAGGTGGGCCTGGCGGGTATTGTGCCGCTCGTATCGCTTCCACAGGATGCGGCCCCCGAGGTCCATCACCACTGCTTTGACAGTTGTGGAACCAATGTCGAGACCGATGTGGTAGAGAGGTCTGCTCATCTCGCTCTGCGGGGGCAAACGTAAAATATACGACCTCGCGGGAACTCTCACGTGCTGGCATGGGAGCCTGGCGCCAGCTTCGCCGGCAAACGCCACCGCGCGTTGTTCGCGCTCACTGCGCGCTCAGCAAGTCCGCTGCAATGTGCTCGCCCCGCCGCGCGCGTCGGGGCTGTGCGCATTTTCGCTGCAATCGCTGGCCCGACAGCGCATCGTGCGCATCGTCTACGACCGGAGCACGTCCGCAGCTTCCTCCATGGTTCCACACTGTTCTTCGATGCGGGCCCGGCGGGACTCGAGCACATCGGCCACCGAACTGCTCTCCGGTGCGCCACGGACGGCCGTGAAGTCGGCCTCGCGTTCTGAAGGGCCGCCGTCAGCCCCGTAGCCGGTCATGCACGACTGGTCGAACTCCCGCCCGAGATCCATCTCCGCCATGCTCAGCAGCGTAGTTCCCGCCTCGCGGAACTTCGCCACGAATGCTTTCAATCGCGGTCCGGGGAGCGTGCGCACGGGTGCACCCAGCCGCTGTTCGAGCAGCGCCGCGCACCATGCCCACCCGGCCTCAGTGCCCTGCGCATGGAGTTCGTGCATGGCACGGTTGAACCCGTCAACCTGGTCGATCTCACCCGTGCGCACCCTGGTCAGTACGTGCTCGAGGGCGGCCTCCGGCACCACCATCCCGCACAGGTCCACCCATGCCATGTCGGCCGAGACACGGTGTGAGCCCAGCAGGTCCCTCACCCGTTTCTCTTCGGGCTTGTTGCCCGCGCGCGCCAGGCGCGCCGCGAGCGTCTCGCCAAGCAGTATGTCGGTGGCCATGCCGTAATAGTCACGGCCTGTTTCGAGCCACGAGCGTTTCACCCGTACACCATGCACCGCCGCGTAGTCGTGCCGGGGGTTGAGCGTGTCGATATGTTTCTGCAGCAGCTCGCGCCCGCGGATCATCGCCGACACGGTCCAGGGCGACAGCACGGCAGTGTCCACGATGTCAAGTGGCTCCGCCACCTTCCGCCGATCACGCGTTGCCCACTTCGCTTCATCGCGCCACAAGCCGCACCCCATCAGTGCCGCGGCAGGAAGCGCCCACGTGTGACCAGTGTCCTCGCGGATCAGTGAGAACGGCAGGCTGGCAGTGTCGAGCGCACCGTAGTGCCGCCCCACCACGGTCGAGTACGCTCCCACGCGCGAAGGCCAGAGCATGTACGAGAACGAACCGGTTTTGGCGCCGCGGAGCAGTACGCCCTGGTGCACCGGACCCGACTTGTACCGGTGGTTGCTGAAATTCGTGCCGCTTCCCGCGTTGAAGAAGGAGCAGTACCCGGCGATGAGCAGTGTCGATGCGTGGTGCGAGACCGTAAACGGACCAGCAAGCACGCTGGCCGCTTCGCCGAGCGCGACATCGCAATTGGCGAACAACAGGCAGTCATACGCCGCAAACCCGTCCGACACGCGTGCGCCCTGTCCGACAAGCGTTCGCCTGAGTATCGCGCGGTTCTCCACCCTTCCACCCTCGAGTACCACGAACTGCCCGGCAATAACCCCGTCACCCACCACTGTGGGGTCCTCACGGCAGCTCGCCACCGTTCCCTCTTCCAGCCGCTGACACCCGTGGAGCGCTGCCGAGGGACCGATGTGCACGTTGCGGATACGCACGCAGTCGCGCACGGATGCGCCCGCGCAGACGCGGGCCCGCGCTGCACGCCGCGAAACCGCATGCGTCTCGAGCATTGCCCGGAGCGCCTCGCACAGTACCTGGTCGTGGCGGTGCATGGCAAGCAGGTACGCCATCTGCGCCGAGAGCCGGTCGCCCAACAGCACCTCGCGACCACCCGACTCGTTCACCACGCGCGCCGCGACCCCGTTGCCGAACGACGACTCTCCCTCGCAGACCAGGCTTCCCACGCGCTCGGCAACCACCCCCGCCTCGACATCGACCCGCGCCATTACCCCGACATCGCGCAGCACAGCACCATCCGCCACCGTGCAGTCGCTCAGGCGTACCCGGTCGAGACGGCACCGGCCCAGGACTGTGTTCCCGCAGAACTCGGTATCACGAATCAGTCCGGTGTCAAACGACGGTGTCGCCTGGACGGCGGTCCAGTCCGACGAACGGCATCCCTGGGATTCGAGCGTGGAAACCTGCGCGCTGGAGAGCGCCTGTGCGTCAGTCTTCATCGGTGGGGACCTTTCCCCGCAGCGACTTGATCGTACCGCGGGTCTTCTTGCGCTGAAGACGGCGGGCGCGGGAGGCGCGTGACGGCCGAGTGGCGACACGGGGGCGCTCGCGGTGTGCCGCTGCACGGACCAGGGCCACAAGTCTCGCGAGCGCATCGGCGCGATTCTGCTCCTGCGAGCGGTGCCGCCGGGCAGTGATCACCAGTGTGCCCTCGGCACTCATCCGCCCGCCGGCAATTGCGCGCAGCTTCTCGAACACATGCGCCGGCAGTGGACGCCGGCCGTTGGGGTTGTAGTGAAGCTGTGCAGCGGTGGCGACCTTGTTTACATGCTGCCCGCCGGGTCCACTGGCATGGATGAAGTGTACGGAGATGTCATGTTCGTCGAGTTGCAGACTTCGCGTCACAGGGACCATGCCTCGCAAACTACCTTACGGGGCGTTGCGGGGCGGCCGATCCGTCTCGACCTCATGTCGGGACACCGACGGTTGCCCTGCAGAGGAAGCAGCGGAAAACCCCGACATAAACAAGCCGGGGGCCGGAGCGAGGGAATGCCGTATGCCGGTGGCACACGCTTGGCGACTTCCCCCCATAGAATGCCTACGCTGTCACTGCCACACCACAGCATTTCTTGAACTTCTTACCGCTGCCGCAGGGACAGGGGTCGTTCCGTCCCACCTTGGGCTCCTCGCGCACCACCGGTTTCTGCTTCACCATCTCACCGTCCTCGTAGTACCACGTGCCCCGGATCCTGCGGAACTGGCCACGTTCGTGGTGACGCTTGGCGGAGCCACCCTCGGTATAGGTGGCGGCAAACTCGACAATGCCAGTGTCGTCTTCGGGCCCGCCGCCCTCGGTGGCGAGTATCTCGAGGCCGTTCCACTCGGAGTTCTGCGACCAGGTACGCGTCGCGTTCTCATCCAGGCCCTTGCGCTGGTTGGGAGCCGTTGACTTGATCACATGCGCAACTTCCGTCTTTGCGTACGCCGAGTACCGTGACCGCATGAGCTCTTCAGGGCTGGCCGCTTTGCGCTTGCCCTTGATAATCGGTCCGCAGCACTGCGCGTACGACTTGCCGGAACCACAGGGGCACTGTTCCATCTGCTGCTCTCCTCGACGATGGTGCACATGATATCGCTGTTATGCTCAGCGGCGAAGAAAATAACCCGTGCGGCACTTGACACGACGCGCGCAGGCAATAGTATCTTCGCCCTTCTCGCAACACACGGGTGTGTTGCGGAAGGAGCGGCGCATTCTGTTCGATGAGGTGGTTCCTTGAGGCGCACCCCCGCACGTGCGTACCATGTCGAAGAAGGCAACCTGGCGATCTATCTTCGGGAGA
>CAZJJT010000009.1:0-9444 GCA_964546395.1 uncultured Fibrobacterota bacterium | reverse complement strand
CCGGCCGCTGACCAGCCGGGAGGAGTTTGCCGCGGCCAGGCGTATCCACACGGGTGACCGCCGGGCACTCGAGCAACTGGTGAAAGCCAACCTCCGTTTCGTGGTCAGTGTCGCCCGCAACTACCTTCACCAGGGCATGACCCTTGCCGATCTGATCAACGAAGGCAATATCGGGCTGGTGAAAGCCGCGCGGCGGTTCGACGAGCGCAAGAATTTCCGATTTATCTCGTACGCCGTCTGGTGGGTCCGCCAGTCAATTCTGCAGAGCCTGGCCAACCAGTCGCGGCTCATGCGGGTGCCGCTCAACCGGGTCGCCACTATCCATCGGGTCGGCAAAGCGCGCGCGCGACTCGAACAGAAATTCCACCGGCCACCCAACGCCACCGAGGTCGCGGCCGAGTTGGGCATCGACAGCGGCGATGTCGTGCACACGATGCGCATCGGTTCCACGCATGCTTCGCTGGACGCGCCGATGGGGGTGGAGGGCGGGAGCACCCTGATGGATACACTGGGAGAGGATGGTGAGAAGTGGCGCGAAGAGGAGCAGTCGGAACCGGTGACACAGAGCAGCATCACATTCCTGCTCGAACGTCTCGATGAGCGCGAGAGGAGAGTGGTGTCGCTGTACTTCGGGCTGAGTGAAGGCGCTGCGCATACGCTCGACGAGATATCGCACCAGTTCGGGCTTACTCGGGAGCGGGTGCGCCAGATAAAAGAGTCGGCAATCGAGAAGCTGCGCGAGCTCAGGGCGACCATCGCATCCGAGGTCTGGAGCTGAGAAGAAACTTGCGGACGGTTTCGCGCGGGTATAGTATATTCTTGGAGACGTAGCAGGTGTGCAGTGGATTTATCGTTAAGTAACACCCATCTCACCTCGGAAGCGTACAGAAGGCAAAACCCCCTCGTGGTTTGCAGCTGTAGTTGCCCCGGTGTCTGAGGTCTCTTCGACGGTAAACCCTTCCACACGGTTGTCGCATCAACAATTCACTCGTACGGAGGGTGTGTCAATGGCCGAGCGTGAAACAGGCACGGTGAAGTGGTTCAACAATGCCAAAGGCTACGGCTTTATCAAGCGTGAGCAGGGTGAAGACGTGTTCGTGCACTTCCGGGCGATCCGGGGTGATGGGTACCGCACGCTGAACGAGGGACAGCGCGTGGAGTTCACCGTGACGCAGGGGCAGAAGGGACTGCAGGCGGAGGACGTAGTCGGGATGTAACCTGGAGAGTCCGAAACTCGAAAATCTCGAGGGCCCGGGACACGCGCTGTCCCGGGCCCTCTGCATTGTGGCATGCCACTGCTGTTGTCAGCGTTCCTGCGCAACCCAGTAGTCGAACAGATCGTCGAGTGTCTGCTCCAGCGAGTACCTGGGGGCCCACCCGGTGTGCTCGCGAAGACGGCGGTTGTCGCCCGCTACCGGGGGTACCGCGGCGTGGCCGCGCGTGCGGCCCTCGTCGGTTTCCACCCGGACGGCAGTGCCTGCCTTCGCCTTGAGATGGTCGAGAACTGTGCTCAGTGCCACGCTGTGGCCGCAGCTTACGTTGTAGACCTGGCCCCTGCGCCCCGACACGACGATCGCGCTGTATGCGGCCACGACGTCTCGTACGTCCGAGAAATCCAGCGCCACTGACAGGTCGCCCACGCGGACCACCGGCTCCTGCCTGCCAAGACTGATGCGCGCGGCCTGACGTGCCCAGTCGGAGCACACGAACCGGGGTGACTGGCCAGGGCCCGTGTGGTTGAATGACCGGGTGAACCGCACGTCCAGTCCCATCTGGCGTATGAACTGACCACCGATGAGTTCCGCGGCGTACTTGGATATCCCGTAGAAACTCTCGGGTGCCACCAGCGAGTCCTCCGAGAGCATCCCTTCCACGTGCTGGGTTGCGTATACTTTGCTCGATCCGACCAGGAGCACCGTCGCACCCGGGCACGCGTCACGCACCGCTTCCATGAGCGACACCCCGCCCATGATGTTGACCTCGAGCGCCTGCGTGGGCGACTTGTCGGCATCGGGCGGGAAACTCATGCCGGCAAGGTGGTACACCTGCACGGGAGCGGCGGCGCGCAGCAACTCGGTCAGCGCGTGCGTGTCGTTGACACCGGTCTGGACATACTCGACGTTCTCACGGTGCCATGAGGGGTGCATGTCGATGCCTACCACGCGGCGGCCCTGCGACAGCAGCAGATCGCACAGATGCGTTCCGACGAACCCGGCGACGCCGGTGATGAATACGGTAGCCATGACTGCCAAAATAGATACTGAAGGGGGTGATCCTGGGCGGCCGCCGGACACGGGCCGCTTCGGCGGCTTTCGGCGCCGGGCGTTCTGCTGCAACCCCGATTGGGGCGTATCAGGGCTCCCGCGTCAATCCCTGCCGCAAAAACCACTCTGCCGTGCCAACGCCGCGCACGCGTCCACAACCATCTTCACCGGTACGCCGTCAACCGCAAGCGGTGCCTCCACCGGCGGCACCACAATGACCGTGTACCTGCCGCGCGGTCCCCACACCCCCGGGTCGGTAGCGCCGAACACAGCTACCGTCGGACAGCCGCAGGCTGCGGCGAGATGTGCGACACCGGAGTCATTGCCGACGAAGAGCGTGGTGCGCTGCAGCAGGGGGGCAAGCTGTGCGGCAGAAAGTCCATGCAGTACGCGCGCACCGCGCGGTGGCTGCGGCCCTCGCTCGAGCTCGACTGGTCCCATAAGCCACACCGGCGCGAACCCGTCGGCCTCGAGCGCTTCCGCGCATGCCGCGAACCGGTCGGACGGCCAGTTCTTCGCCGCACTCCCGCTTCCCGCGTGCACGAGCACGGTGCGCCCGGGGTCGAGCGAGCGACATGCCGTCGGCAGCGGCGAAGACACCTCGATACGCGGGGTGGATTGCTCTACGGTCCAGGGGCCAGGGCCGGCCAGCGACAGATGATAGTCAACCACGTGCAGGTGGGTCTGCGGAAATGGGGGCTGGGACAGCAGGGGGCTCACACCCCGGCGGCGAAGGTGCTCCAGAACAGGCGAGTCATCATGGGCGAACACGACGGCACTGTCCACTGTGTCAAGTATATGGTTTGCCTCCTGGACGTCCGTGGCAAACAGGGCGGCAACGCGCGCATCGTCGATGTCCCAGGCTTCATTGGCGTATCCCGCCGCCACCGCCAGTTCGCCGTTGGACCGGCGTGCCAGCAGCACGAAATGCGCGTCAGCGTGCCGTCCGCGAAGTGCCGCGATGAGGGGAAGGGTCGTGATGAAGTCGCCGAGCGCACCGGCGTGGTACACCAGGAAACTCACAGCCGGCCCCGTGCGATCAGTCCGGAGAAATGCGCCCGTAGGGCGCTGCAGTCTGTCCCCGCGAACCGTGACTCGACAGCTTCGAGCCGGGCGAGCTGCTCGCGTGCAAACCGATGCAGCGCGCTGCCGCCGCCGCGTGGCCGGTGCTCTGCTGCGCGCAGCAGCGGCTCAACCGCCTCGAGCAGTTCGCTGCCCTCGGGGCTCAAGGCTGCCTGACAGAAGCGCCGCCAGACGTACTCCTCGGCTTCAGCGGAAAGGTGCGCATGGTCGCGGGCGAAGAAGCGGTAGTCGCGAAGCTCGTCGAGCACGATCTCGTAGGCCGGGAAGTAGTGCAGCGCCGGGAAGCGTTTCTCGAGCCGGTACACCGCGGACACAAGGTGCGCTTTGCTGACCGTGTTGTCGTGCGGGTTGTCCCGGAGATGTCGTACGGGACTCACGGTCAGTACCACGCGCAGTTCGGGGCGCAGTGCGTAGAGGCACTCGAGCAGTTCGGTCCAGGGCACGACGATTTCGTCGACGGACAGAAGACGGCGTGTGAAATGCTCTGCGGGAACGCGGTGGCAGTTGGCGACGATGCGGCCGTTCTCTCTCAACTCCCACACCCAGGCCGTGCCGAATGTCAGCAGGAGAACATCGAGACGAGGCACCAGATCGATTACCGGTGCGATGCGGCTGTTGAGCCGGCGAAGCGCCGTGGGGCGGGTATCGGCAGCACACTCGGCGTGCGCGTCGAAGCTGAACCACAGCCCGCCGTGTGTCCGGAGTTCGCGCGAGGTCCACAGGCGACCGTGCAGGAGCCGGTCAAGTGTCTGTGCAATGGACGAGGGGTTGTACAGCGGCCCGAGCGGGTTGAGCTGCGTGCGGAAACAGTGCTCGGCGAGGCGCCGGCCGATGGCCTCGGCGAAACACGAGCCAAGGCACAGCACGGCGTGATGCGGACCGATACGCGAGCGCAGGGGCGCAACGGGGACCACGGTTCGCAAGGGGTCGGGCGTGGACTCGGAGCGCTTCATGGGCCCCTTCTCAGTCGATCCCGAGCGTCGTCTTGCCGTCCATCACCACCAGCCCCCGGAACCACGGTCCGGCGGTGCCGGAGCACTTGAACGGCCGTGGTCCCTTGCCGGCACCCACGAAGAAGCCTGTGCGGTGCAGACACTCCCCCGGCTGCGCATCGACACTGTCGACGTGGAGCGCGAGCATATCGACGCAACAGTTCTTCCAGTAGGGCGGCACGTTGGGCTCAGCCGTGGGCACATACACCATCCCCTTCGTCCGTCCCCAGATGAGTTGCACGAGCAGCGCGGTGTTGACACTGGCCCAGTACGACGGGCAGCTCTGCGGGCGGCAGCGGTCGGGCGCGTGGGCCATGCGCTCGACGAGCGAGCCGCTGGCCAGCTCGAGCGAGCCACCGGTCCAGTGGTCGTTGACAACGTAGACAGGCGAAAGATACTGCTCCTCGAGGCGCAGCGCCTGCTCCGCAACCAGCTCGTCAAACACCAGCATTCCGTCCTCGCCCCAGCTCACCACACGCACGTCACGCCGCGCCAGTGTCTCGCCCTGTTCGCCGTGGTATACCAGTCGCCCGTACGTGTCGAACCCGTCCCGCTGGAACCGGTCGCAGTGGTGCAGCACCGTGGTACGTCGCACGGGGGGGGTGGTAAGGGGGATGCCGAGCAGCGAGGCGCGGACGGGGGCGACCAGTTCGGGCATGTCGTGGAGCGCGATACCGATCAGCGGATGCTGGCCGAGCGCTTTCCAGGCGACCGTGCGTGACGTGCGCGTGTTGCGTCGGTAGCAGATCTGCACGTGCGGGTAGATACGGCGGGTGTCGACTGCATTCTCAATCTGTCCCGGGGAGTAGAAACACGTGTCGGGGCCGGCGGGGGGAAGCGCGGCGAGCAGAGCCAGTTCAAAGCCCACCTGGCTCTGTATCTGCAGCGCCCACCCGTCCGTGGCCGGCTTGAGACCCGGCACCCACGGGGCGGCGTCGGCGTACTCGTCGGCGAATGAGCTCTCCATCCATGCCAGAAGGCGCTCGGAGAGGCGCAGTGCCCGAGGGTCCTTGTTCCACAGTCCCCACGCCAGGGCGAAGGGGCGCGGCAGGAAAAAGGGCATGTCCTGTCCCCCGGGCGCAAGCATCATGCCGTTGGGAAGGCAGAAGCGCAGCAGCATGTCGAACGTACGCTGGTGGGTGGCGCGGCGGAGCATGCCCGGGACGGGCTTGCCGTTGAGGCGGTAGGCGGCCATGGCAAGCACTACCCACATGGAGTAGGCGAGGACCTCGGGGTGGAAAAAGCCGTGGTTCTCGGCGGTCATGTCGGGGTAGAGCGTGCGCGCGCTTACCCAGTACGACACCGACCGGCCGCAGTACTCGCTGTGGTCGGCGCGGTCCTCGTCGGTGACCGCGACGTTGAGCGCCCAGAGCTGCAGCGCGCGCTCCCAGTCGGCAGTATGCGGGTGTTCGGGGACCTCGTTGAGGGCCCACGCGAGCAGCATCGTGTCAATCGCGTTCTCTTCGAGTTTCGTGTCCACGTCGCACCCGCTCGGCGGCATGACGTCGGTGAAGCGGTCCGCTTCGAATGCGATCACCCGCCGGGCGGACTCCTGGAGTTCTGCCGGAAGCCAGTCGCTTGCCAGGTGCGTGCAAAGCGCCAGCTGTGTTGTCCACAAACTGCTGCGCCAGTTTTCGCCCCAGCGTTTCCGGCCGAGAAACTGCTCGACATCCGTGTCCCCGCTCAGGTGCGTGTCGCACACCCAGCGCACGCCGCGTATCACGCGCTCCCGTGCCTGCTCCTCGGGGAGGAACATGTTGAGATAGCGGGTACCGTCACGGCTCCGCAGGTGCGCCGCAAGCACGCAGAGCACCTGGAGATGGGGACGAACGACGTACTCGATAACCGGTGAAGAGGTGTCGAGGGACTGCATGCTGTAGTGGGTGGGGTCGAGCGAGCCGAACAGGCCGTGGCGTTCGTTCAGTTCGCGCCACGACGCGAGGTAGCAGGGGAGCGAGCGGGAGAGCAGGGAGAAGACCGCCGAAGGAGCCAGGGCTTCAGAGAGTTGTGACATGTCAGTATTCGTAGGGTCGTTCCATGGGGTACACGCTCAGCTCGCCTTCGCCGGCAGCGCTGCGGCACTTGCGCACGAACTCGCGCGCGGTGTTGGAGTCGTAGAGCACCACGAACCCGTTGCCGAAGAATCGGGGAAGGCGGTCGCCCTTGAGCCACTCGCGGTTCTCTTCCACCCGGGCGTGCAAGAACCCCTCTTCGGGTCCCGAGTAGCCGATGCCAAGATAGGCCATGGAGCACTCCCTGAGGCGTGTCGCCGTTCCACGTTTACAAAGAGAAATTACATGATCCGTTCACCATGGCACACGGTGACACGCCGGGGGCACGAAGTACTTTGCACCAGTGGATCGGACCGCTGGGGAAGGAGATTCGGATGCACGTTCGTCTTCCTGGATTCGTCGCTCTCTGCGCACCCGTGCTGATGTGTCAGTGCTACCTGGCGAAGGCCTATACCTACGAGATCAACACGGATACGGGACGGTTCACGGTTGTGTACCACGACATTCGCTCGGATGGCGAGAGTGACTCGGCGGTGGCGGCGGACTGGGAGACGTTGCGTGAAGCGGTCGCGAGCCGCGAGACCGGTCTTGACACACAGGTCATTGCGTTCGACACGGCCGTGCTGTTCGTGGAGGACAGTGTGCTGTCGGGACGGCAGGAGTACCGGGTGCGCTGTCCTGCCTGTTTCCCGTCGAGCGCGGCATTGCTCGAGACGGTTCTGAAGGACCACGACGGGTTTGCAGTGCGGCGTCTCGACCGCGACGTGGTGCTCTCGGCCGACAGTGCCATCGTGCTCAGCCGCGCCAGCGGCTCTATCGCGCGCACCGCCAACGCAACCTACGTGCTCTGGGCGCAGCAGGACACGCTGCTGTCGTTCACCTGGTCGCAGCCCGAAGAGGACACGGGGAAGTCACTGCTGCCGTACTACCGTGCCGAGCAGAAGAATGCCGGCGGCGGACGGGAGAGGAAGAAGCGGGGGACAGTGCAGTAGACCAGTGATCGAGTGGTGTCGGCAGACCCACTGCTCCAGTACTCCACCACTCCATCGCTTCATCTCTCCCCCCTTGACACTTCCCGGTTTTCCATACATAATTCAAACTCACACACGTGTTCGGTACGGGCCGGCGCTGCGAGAAACGTTCATGTTCTGGATTCGGCTAGCCCTCGGTGTCCTGCTTGCGGTGGTGTTCGTACCGGTGGCGGCGCTTGCCGGTGTCAGTATGATGCTCGGCTGCGTGCTGCTGACCTCACTGCTCCTCGCTTCTGCCGTGGTGGTGTTTCCGTTCCTGGTGGGCCAGCCCCAGATGAGGCTGGTGCGGATATCGCTTCTGGTGGCAGTGGTGACATTTGGCCTGCTGTCGCGCAAGGTGGTACTGCGCGAGGTGCAGAGTTCGCTTGACCGCATGAGTGTCCGGCTCAACCGGACCGGGGAGCGCGGCCTGTCGGTCGGCAATCGCCTGGCGTTGTACGGGTTCAGCCTGGCGATGGGGTATGCGGGGCGGTTGGTGTATCCGGAAGCCGCTCGCGAACATCTCTATCTTCACCAGCGCGGCCCGCGCATTCGGCGCTTCGACTCATCCTTCCCCATGCAGGCCCCTTCAGTGCGCGACCACGTGCGCGACTACGCCTTCCGTCTCACCAAGGCGCAACCGCGCCGCGACCGCATCAGCCTTCCCGAGGAACGCCATGCGTTCACCTATGGCAAGGACCCCTGGCGGGTGGCGCTCGCGCTCAACCCGATCGCGATGAGCGGTGAAGCCGCTCGCGAGAACGGCGAGTGGGTGCTTCACCTGGTGGGCCGTGTGCCCGTCAGCTACCCGAAAAGCTCGCGCGTGACAATCCCTGTTCCCCGGGTGGGCGAGTTGGCGGTAGAGGAGGGGTTGTTCCACGCGCTGCAGGAAGCGGGGATGCTGCATCCGTACGTGGCCGAGTATCACTGGCGGGTGCGTGCGGAAGACCTGCTGGGCGACTCGCGTCAATAGCATGTGTTGGGGGCTGGCGCCGGGTAGGGGCCGGGACACCATTGCGGATCGCAGAATGCAGATTGCAGAAGTGGCATCGGCTCTACAATCATCAATCTACAATCACCAATCTGAAGTCCCCATGGGCCCCACCCGCGGAGTGTGCTGCTCGCCAGTCACTCTCCCCAGTCCCTGACATGTATGTTCATGGCTTCGCGTAGCGGGGAGAAGGCGACCATGCACACCCTCGTACTCATTCGCCACGGCCAGAGCACCTGGAACCTGGAGAACCGGTTCACCGGATGGACCGACGTCGGGCTGACAGAACGGGGTGAAGCGGAGGCGCGGAGCGCGGCGGAAAAGCTGCGTGACAAGGGATTCCTGTTCGACATCGCGTACACATCCGTACTCAAGCGCGCAATCAAGACGCTCTGGATCATACTCGAAGACATGAACCTGTCGTGGATCCCGGTGGTGCGTGACTGGCGCCTGAACGAACGCCACTACGGGGCGCTGCAGGGGCTGAACAAGGCGGAGACCGCCGCGAAACACGGCGAGGAGCAGGTACTTGTATGGCGGCGCAGTTACGACATCGCTCCGCCGGCGCTTGACGAAAGCGACGAGCGGTTCCCGGGGCACGACCCGCGCTACACGAGTCTGCCGCGCGGGGTGCTCCCTCGCACGGAGTGTCTCAAGGACACGGTCGCACGCGTCCTGCCGTACTGGAACGACACGATCGCACCGGGCATCCGCGCCGGCAGACGGGTGCTGCTGGTGGCCCACGGCAACAGCCTTCGCGCGCTGGTGAAACACCTTGACGGGGTCAGCGACGCCGATATCCTGAAGCTGAATATCCCGACCGGGATCCCGCTGGTGTATGAGCTGGACGACTCGCTCAAGCCGCGGGGACACCGCTACTTTGCTTCTGAGGAGCAGCTGCGCGAGGCGATGAACGAAGTTGCAGGCCAGGGGAAGAAGCGATGAGAGCACCTGCTGCATGTGGGGGCCTCCGGCCAGGTACCCGGCGGGTGGGTGCAGTGGTCGTCGCAGTGTTGCTGGCCGGGACCCTCGAAGTGTCGCTGCGGTGTCCACTGCACCTCCGGAATGAGCCATGGCATACGCATGCCATGC
>CAZJJT010000008.1:0-25283 GCA_964546395.1 uncultured Fibrobacterota bacterium | reverse complement strand
TGAGCCGACCGTTCTTCTCGCCGGTGAGCCCGCAGGTGCGGTTCCCGGATCTGGAACGCGACGTCCTTGCGTGGTGGCGGGAGACCGATGCGTTCCACGAGAGCCTCCGACGTACGCGCTCCTGTCCGCCGTACACGTTCTATGACGGCCCGCCGTTTGCTACCGGCCTCCCTCACTACGGCCACCTGCTCGCCGGCACGCTCAAGGACATTGTTCCGCGCTACTGGACCATGCGCGGTCGCTATGTCGAACGACGGTTCGGGTGGGATTGCCACGGCCTTCCGGTGGAGAACGAAGTGGAGAAGCTGCACGGCCTGGGCAAGCACGAGATCGAGGATGAGTGGGGGATCCGGTTCTTCAACGAACGCTGCCGCTCCATCGTCCTTCGCTATACCCAGCAGTGGCAGGCCGTGGTGGAGCGGATGGGACGGTGGGTTGATTTCGGGAACCAGTACCGCACGATGGACGCTTCCTACATGGAAAGCATCTGGTGGGCGTTCCGGCAGGTCTGGGACCGCGGACTGGTGTACCAGGGGTTCCGGGTGCAGCCGTACTGCCCGCGCTGTGCAACGCCACTGTCGAACTTCGAGGTGAACGAGGGGTACCGTGATGTCAAGGGGCCGTCAATCACGGTGACATTCCCGCTGGTGGATGAGCCCGGAACCAGGATGCTCGTGTGGACCACGACCCCGTGGACGCTGCCGTCCAACGTGGCCCTCGCCGTGGGTCCGGACGTGACCTATGTGAAGGTGCAGGACGGTGATGAGCGGTACATCCTGGCGCGCGAGAGGCTGGGTGCGTACTACAAGGACCTGTCGGCGGTGCGCGTGCTCGAGGAGATGCCGGGCACGGCGCTGGAGGGACTCCGCTATGAACCACTGTTCGGCTACTTCACCGATCGCTCGCCGGAGTTTTTCAAGGTGACGACGGCGGCATTCGTGTCTACCGAGGATGGCACCGGGGTCGTGCACATGGCGCCGGCGTTCGGCGAGGACGACTTCCAGGTGGGCGTTCGTCTCGGACTGCCGGTGGTGTGCCCCGTGGACGCGGAAGGGAAGTTTACCGAGGAGGTGCCTGAGTACGCGGGGAAGCTGGTCTTTGACGCAGACCCGGATATCATCAAGGCACTGAAAGCGATGGGGCGCCTGGTACACAAGGGGACCATCGAGCACCGCTACCCATTCTGCTACCGGTGCGACACGGCGCTTATCTACAAGGCGATTACCACGTGGTTCCTCAAGGTCGAGCCGCTCAAGCAGAACATGCTGCGGAACAACCAGGACATCCGCTGGGTGCCTGCGCACCTGCAGGCCGGGCGGTTCGGCAAAGGAATCGAGAGCGCACCCGACTGGAACATCTCGCGCAACCGCTACTGGGGAACACCGCTGCCTGTCTGGCAGTGCGTGTGCGGGCACACTGAAGTGGTCGGCAGTATCGAGCAGCTGCACGTGCTGGCGGGCGGCGGAGACCGGCAGGCCGGTGCGGAAGCGCACCAGGCCGTGGTGGCCCGCACCCGTGCGTGGCTTGCTGAGGAGTGGCGCAAACCGCATTTCTCCGCCGGCGACGAGGAGGCGGGGTGGCAGGAGGAGAGCGGCGCGCCGGCGGTTCCCGACAGCGATCTGCACCGGCACATCGTGGATGAGCTGGCGTTGCACTGCCCGGCGTGCGGCGCGGTGATGACGCGGACGCCGGAGGTGCTCGACTGCTGGTTTGAGTCGGGGTCGATGCCGTACGCGCAGAGCCACTACCCCTTCGAGAACCGCGAGGCATTCGAAGCCGGGTTCCCCGCGGACTTCATCGCCGAGGGGCTCGACCAGACGCGCGGGTGGTTCTACACGCTGACCGTGCTGGCGTCGGCGCTGTTCGGCAAGCCGGCGTTCCGCAACGTGATTGTCAACGGGATCATCCTGTCGAAGGAGGGCAAGAAGCTCTCCAAGCGGCTCAAGAACTACACGCCGCCCGAGGAGGCCCTCGAGACACTGGGGGCGGACGCGCTGCGGCTGTTCCTGATCAACTCGCCAGCCGTGAAGGCCGAGGATCTGCGGTTCAGCGACGAGGGGCTGCAGGAGATGGCACGCGCGGTGCTGCTCCCATTCTGGAACGCCTACTCGTTCTTCGTCACCTATGCGAACGTGGACGGCTATGAGCCGCCGGCGCCGGGGACAGTGCCGGAGGGCGGGAGTGAGCTCGACCGGTGGATCGTGTCGCTGCTGCACGACACGGTCGATACAGTCAACCGCGAGATGGAAGCGTACAATCTGTTCCGCGTGGTCCCCGCACTCGTCGGTTTCATCGAGAACCTGACGAACTGGTATATCCGCCGGAGCCGGCGGCGGTTCTGGAAGAGTGAAGACGACGGCGACAAGGGGTCTGCTTACGCTACGCTCTACTACGTGCTGACCGAGTTCACGAAGGTGATGGCGCCGTTCCTGCCGTTCATGTCCGAGACGGTGCACCGCAACCTGAGCGGTGGCGCGAAGGGGAGGGCCGAAAGCGTGCATCTCCAGGCGTTCCCCGAGGCGCGGCAGGAGCTGATCGACCGGGAGCTGGAGATGCGGATGCAGCTTGTGCGGCAGAGCGTGACCATGGGACGGGCGCTGCGCAGCCGCTTCACGCTGAAGACTCGCCAGCCACTGGCCGAGGTGATACTGGTAGTGAAGAGCGAACAGACACGCGCTCTTCTGGGCGGCATGGAGCAGCTCATTGCCGAAGAGCTGAATGTCAGGAAGGTCACGTTCTCGGCGCACGAACAGGATGTGGTGCAGTTGTCGGCGAAACCGAACTACAAGCGGCTGGGCCGGGAGTACGGCGCTCGCATGAAGCAGGCGGCCGAGCAGATCGAGGCGTTCACGCCCGAGCAGATTGCGCAGCTCGAGCAGGGCATGACGATAGCTGTTCTGGGCAGGGCGCTGGGCATGGACGACATCGAAGTGCGCCGTACGTGTCGGGAGGGGGTGGAGGTCGAGACGCAGGGCGAGATCACTGTCGCGCTCGACACTACGGTCACGCCTGAGTTGCGCGCGGAGGGCCTGGCGCGTGAGTTCGTGAACCGCGTGCAGAATATCCGCAAGCAGCGGGGGTTCGAGGTCGCAGACCGGATCGCGATAGAGTGCGACGCGCCGGGGGAGCTGCAGCTCGCCCTCGATGCGCACCGTCAGTACGTGTGCAACGAGACGCTGGCGGTGTCGTTGGGACTGGGCCGAGCGGAGGCCGGTGGCGAAGCAATTGACATCGAGGGCTTCGCGGCAGTCGTGGCGGTCAGCAAGGCCGGGTAGCATGGGTCGGAAGAGCCGTTTCTGGCGAAGGCGCCGGCACGATGTGTTCTACGTGCTGGCGCTTGTGCTTCGATGGATGGCCATAGTGTTGCCACGCGGGCCGGGGCTGTGGCTGTTCGGGGTGCTCGGGCGTCTGTTCTGCCTGCTCGCCCCGCGGGAGCACCGCAAGGCCCTCACCCATCTGCGCTTCGTGTACGCAGGGCGTTGGGACGAACGCAGGATCAGGCGAACGGCGCGGATGGTGTTCGTCAACCTGGCGAAGAACCTGTTTGACGCCGTACGGTTGCCGCGCCTGCCGAACCGCCGGCTCACGCGCATCGTGACCGTGTCGGGGTTTGACTCCCTGCTTGCCTGCAACCGCGCCGGCAACGGCCCCGTGGCGGTTACCCTGCATCTCGGCTGCTTCGAGATGCTTCTGCCGCTTACCACTCGCTGGGGGATCAGCGGATTCGCGGTCGGGCAGCGTCTCTACGACCGGCGGCTCGATGCGATCGTCGCGCAGTCGCGCTCCGGAGAACACATGGAGTATGTTGCCCGTGATGCGAACCCGCGCGAAGTGATTCGCCGGCTGAAGCGGGGGATGTCGTTCGGGGTGCTGATAGACCAGGATACCAACGTGGACGGTGTGTTCGCGCACTTCCTTGGAAAGCTGGCGTACACGCCCAGTGGCGCGGTCCGGATGGCACTGCGGCACGGGATCCCGCTGTTTGTGGTCTCGACGCACCGGGTGGCCGGCAACCGGCACCGCATCGATATCCAGGGACCGGTGGAGCTGCCCTCGGGCAGTAGTGAGGAAGAGAACCTGGTGTGCAGTGTCGAGAAGATCAACGGTTTGCTGAGTGAGGCGATCGAACGCGCACCCGAGCAGTGGGTGTGGATGCACCGGCGGTGGCGCCGTCAACCCTCAGATCCCAGATTCGCCGCAGTTCCATCAATCGAGCGTCTGCAGCAGAGCGGAAGCGTCCCGACGGAGGAGGATGTGGATGGGCGGCAGTAGCGGTGTGGCGGAGACGCATTTCGACGACGAGGACCTGCGTCGGCGGCTGGGCGATGATCCCGAACTGATGGCCGACGCGATGCAGATGTTCCTGGCGGGGGCGCCCGGAAGGGTCGAACAGATGCGTGCTGCTGCAGCGGGTGGCGACTACGAATCCCTGCGCAAACTGGCCCACTCGCTTCGCGGTGTGGCCCTGACCATATCGGCTCCACGGTTGGCGCGGCTGACCACTGAACTTGAGCAGCAGACACGTGAGGCTCGACCGGACGGCTTGAGCGAGCGGATCAGCGATATCGAAGAAGAGTACGCCTGTGTGCGACAGGCAGTGGCGTTCAGGGTCGGTCAGCAGCGCTGACTAGAAGATCCGCGGTTCCTCGGCAGCCGGCTCAGGCTGTGGCGCATCCTCCTGCTTCGCCTCACCCTCCTCGCCCCCGCTGTCCTTGCTCCTGCTCTTGAACGGCCGCGTCAGACTGATCCCGAGGTTGAACGTGCTCGGATCCCAGAATTTCGCCTTGAACCCGATGTCCATCATCCACCCGAGCCGCGGCATGTGGCGGTTGAGGCCCGCAAGCACGTTGGCCGCGAACTTGGGGTGGTACTGAAAATTGCTGTCGGGAGGATACTGGTTCGCCCGTGTGGGGTCGTAGTCGGTGTAGAGTACGAACGCCGGTCCGAGGCCAAGGTAGAACACCCAGTTCTTCTCGGCCGGGGTGGCAAACAGCCAGCGGAAATCGGCTACGTTGAACGAGAAATGCTGCACCCGCATGAAGTTGTCGTCGTCTTTGCCGTCAGACTGTGTCCAGTACTCGAAGCTGGGGGTGTAGTGGATCTCCATGCCGTTCTTCATGCGGAACTGCGCATCGTAGTGTACTCCCAGCCCGAACGTGGGACGGATCGCCAGTTTCTGGACTGCCAGCTTGTCGCTGTGCGAGGGCAGGACCGCCATGAGCCGTCCACCCACGCCGTGCGCACGCACCTTCCTCCAGTCGCCCTTGCTGTAGTCCGACACCACGGGTGGTTCGAGCAGGGCGTCGATGGCACATTTCACCCCCACCTTCGCCACGTCACCCATGTGTCCCGCTACCTTCTCCACGTGGGTGCGCTCTACCGCTCCGCTGGCGACGTCAACGATGCTGAGCGTAAGCTCGTAGATGATCTCCACCTTCGTGACGTCCCCGTAGACCGCCTTCTCGGCGCCGACAGCGCTGCCGATACGCGCGGCACAGGCGGCATCGGCGCACTCGGCGACTTCACTGCCTGCGGCCTGCACGATCTGCTGACGGTCGACGAGGTCGAACCTGCCGGTGTTGCGCAGTTCCTGGTAGAGCCTGGTGATCACCTCGGTGATATCGTCATCAGGCATCTTGTTGTGCGCGGCCAGGTCGAGTACCGCCGTACGGACCTTCGGTTCGGGGGCCGCGGTGCCTTGCGACTGGACAGACTGCACACCCCCAAGGAGTAACCCACACGCGGCAATCACAGCGGTCCATGCGAGCCTCATAGCGGCCTCTCTGTTGCGGAAAATGTTACGCCGGGCGGATGCCTGTGCCCCGCGGCGCACCCGTCTGCGGGCAACGTGTCCATAAAATAGGGTGTACGAGGCGCACAAAGCAACCATGCAGAAAGGGGCGGGCCCGAAGGTCCACCCCTTGAGTGCCAGTCGCGCATGCGCGTGAGCGCCTACTCGATCTTGTTGAGGTCCTTGATACGGCGGATGGTCAGCAGCGCGTCAGCTCCCGATACCGACTTCTCAAGACCGAACTCACCGTTCATTTCCGCGTCGAGCACGTTCTTGTCAACCGCGTTGCAGATCGCGTTGTACGACGGGTGCGACGGGTTCACGTCAGGGAACCGGCTCTCGGTGCCGATGTGCTTGGTTGCGAGTGACTCGTCACCGAGGACCGCGATGATGGCATCCTCGACCATCATGGCGAACTCGCCACGGTTCACCAGTTCCTGTGGGTGGAACGTGTGGTCGGGGTAGGGCTCGAGACCGCGGATATTCAGCTCGACGATATCCATGATGAAGTTCTTGGCCCAATGGTTGTCGATATCGGTAATCGCCTTCATCGATACCACCTCATCCGCCTTCATCTCCCGCTTGTCCTCGGGTGCCTCGAAATCGGTGTTGTACTCCTTCGGACGGCGCTTCTTCACCAGCTTGTCGATTGCCAGCTCGGAGATGTACAGCGCGGCAACATCAGCACGGCTGATCTTGTCAACCAGCGCCACCTTTCTGCCCACGTCCGTGCCCGGCGCCGCACGCTCGATCTTCTGCACCAGTTCCCACTCGGCGTTTGCCTGGATCGTGAATTCCTTGTTCAGATCGAGCACCTTGCGGAAATCTGCGGCAGCCTTGCCGAACTCGTACGCGCGCTTGTAGCACACGCCCCTGCGGTACAGGGCCTCGGCGTTGTTCGGGTCGAGCTTGAGTGCCTTCTCGTACTGCTCCTCGACATCATCCAGCCACTCCTTGGCCGGCTTGCCCTCGTTCTTCATGGTGATAACGATCGCCTTCGCGATGTACACCGTCGGGATCTTGTCATCCAGCCCGATCGCCTTGTCAGCCAGGTCCATCGCATCGTCGAACTGGTCGTCCATCTCCTCGTTGGTCTTCGCACCCTTGGCCTTGTTGGCCGTGGTGAGCGCCAGGCCGGCGTACGCCGGCGCATACTTCGGGTCGAGTGACTTGGCCTGGTTGAACTCATCCTCGGCCTTCGCATACTCACCGGCATCCCAGTACTTCATGCCCTGCTTGTAATGCGTGGGCGGATCATCCATGACACCTTCGGCCTTGCGTGCTTTGGGGCCGCAGCCCGAAAGCAGACCGACAGCCGTGACCGCGGTCACCAAGGCCATGCTCAGACGCAGTGTACGTGCAGAACTCATAAGAACGTTCCTCCTGATGGGTGTGTGGCCTCAGTCAATAACCAGTACGACACGGCATTCCGACAGGAACTTCAGGTTCTTTGCCGCGCTGCGCACCGACGCTGCATCATCAGCCGAAATCACGATATCGGTTGCGTTCTGGCCGTGTGTCTTGAGGGCCTTGATTTTGCCCGGCTGGCCACCCACACGGTCGAGCTTGGCGGCCCCGGCGACATCCTTGGCATAGCCGACAATACCGTGTTTGATCGCCCAGTCGCGCGACACATAGGCGCTGCCGTAGATCTCGCGTCCCTCTTCGTCGAGGATCCGCGGGCTCAGCGCCGGCTTCACCTTCAGGCCCTTGCAGTCGATAACCAGGCCGGTGAACACCGTCTCCTTGCGGGCCTTGTCCCCCTCAAACTTGGTCACGGAAGGCTTCTCGCCAACCGCGTCACCGTACAGTTTCTCGCCCAGGTTGCCGGTACCGTCGAGAGGAATCACCATGGTGATCTCGACCGACCCGTCGCTCATGTACTTGGTACGGCCCTGCTGCTCGAAGCCCTGCACGAAGCCGTTGACCGAGGTCCGTATCTCGTCCTTGGTGGTCATGAAGTTCTCGACCGTAGTGGTCGAGTTCAGGAACATGCCCTTCACCGTCTCCAACGCGTTGCGGAGAGCGATGATCGTGGCGGCCCTGATAGCCCCCGCACGCTGCGCCGCTTCCGGCATGTCCGGATTGGGCGCCGCAATACCGGTGGCGGTGATCATGCGCTCACTCCAGTCGACCTTCCCCTCGCCCTCATCGCCCGACACAATAGGCTGAATCTGTGCCAGCGCCGGGGACACCAAGAGGGAAGCGACAACTGCCGCGGCTGCAAGCTTCCTCATAAACCCTCCTTCTGTGGAGTTGTGTACGCGTTTGCCCAAAATATACAGTGGCAGGCCTTCGGGAGCCGTGATTCTGATCACAGTGAACCCACCGTCCGGTCCTGCTTGCGCGCCACGCAGAATAGATATCCAATATACTTCAGCCCCTCCAGCCGGTAGTACACGTCGATCTCGCGGTGGAAGGCCAGTTTGACACGCTGGTCGGCGAAGAAACCACTGCTGTCTTCGAGCCGCCGCGCCATGTGCGCGTAGTAGTTGTCCCACCCCGATGGCGGGACCAGGGCCATGAACGACACGTCAAAGCCCGCCTTCGACACGAGGTCGCGGTACGAGGCCTCTGATTCGTAGTGGAACCGCTCATCCTCGAATATCTCGCGTACCTCGTCGGGTATCTTGCTCGAAAGGAGCGTCAGGTCCGAGAACGCCACGTAGCCGCGCGGCACGGTCCAGCGGTGTGCCAGCTCCAAGCCGACGCTGCGGCCCAGGAACGACAGCACCCCCCCTTCCGCCAGCACCAGGTCGAACGGCTCGTCGCTGAAATCGCTCTGCAGGGCGTCCGCGCGCTCGAATGTCACCAGGTGGCTGATCCCCCGCTGTACCGCCCGCTCGCGCCCCGCACGGATATTCTCCTCGCTGGTATCGATCGCGGTTACCCGGCAGCGGATACCGGCCGCGAGGCTGCACGCTCCTTCTCCGTAACCGCATCCGACATCCAGCACTCTGCTCCCGGGGTTCACCCCGGCGAAACGTGCTGCCGCGAGCGTGAACTCCCGTCCCGCCGGCGACGTATACGCTGTCAGTTCTTCATCGATCATGTCCACCTGCCGTTCAGCGTACCTTGAGGAACACGACGATACCTGCTACCAGCAGCACCACCGAGACGATGTGAAACCGCCAGGAGATCTTCGAGCGGGCCAGGAAGGCCTCACGGTAGCGCGGTATGTCGCGCATCCCAAGCTGGAAATGGTCATGTATCGGTGCCCTCCTGAATATGCGCTTGCCTCTGCTCGCCTTGAACCACCCTATCTGCATTGCCACCGACACGAACTCCATCAGGAAAATGAACCCCACCAGCGGCAGGAAGAAGACCGATTTGGTGAACACGAAGAGAATCCCCACCAGGCCGCCCAGACCAATGGCGCCGGAATCACCCATGATAATCGTTGATGGCGGCGAGTTGTACCAGAGGAATGCGAGAAGGCTGCCGATGACCGCGCCAATCAGCGGCAGGAGCTCCTCGAGTCCGGCTATGAACGGGACGAGGAAGTACGAACTCCACACCACGTTGCTCGAAACGTAGGCGGCCACCGCGAGGAACACCGAACAGGTAATCAGCGGCACTGTCGAAAGCGTGTCGAACCCGTCGGTGAAGTTCACGCCGTTGGCTGTCACCGCGATCGTGAGCGCCATCAGGGGGATGAACAGCCAGAACGGAAGGTAGGGGAGAGCCTTGGCGGAACTGAGGAATGGAACCGTGATCGAACCGCTGATACCCGGGATGTACTTGTAGGCGGCTACAGCCACCACCAGGGGGATCAGCAGGTACAGCGCCAGGCGCAGCCGCGCGGATATGCCGTCCGCCTTGTACTGGTAGTCCTCCTTCTTGAGCGTTCCCTTCAGCACGCGCCGTTTGTTCACCACCTTCGCGATGTCGTCGATGGCGCCTATGACGCTGAAGAAGGCATAGATGACCAGTGCGGATACGACGTAAGAGTTGATACGGACCGCCAGGAGGACTGATAGGCCCACGGTGCCCAGGAACAGAATGCCCGCCGGCATCACCGGTTCATGCTTCTGCCCTTCGCCCGGCAGCTCGGAACTGCAGTCGAGGCGCCGAAGGTAGCCGATGTAGGGAGGCAGAAGCGCCATGGCGGCAACGAAGGAGAACAGCATTGCCACGCCCGTGGCGAACAGGCGGCTCTGGAACAGCACCAGTCCGGTGCCATGGTAGAGGCTCTCAAGAAGCATTCACGCAACCCATTGTCAGAACGAGTGTTTCTGCTGTCCGGACACAGCCCTCGATGCCACCGGTCGAAAATAGCATGTGTCGGGCAGGGACGACACCGGTCGATCCCGAGGTATCTTCCGCGCCATGGTTACTCTTCTGCTGAGCGCTCCGGCGGCGGTGAAGGTCGGGGTGATGTTCGCCGCGATACTCCTGCTCAACCGGGTCGGCCTCTCTCTCGGGCTCTCGATCGTGGTCTCGGCTCTCGGCCTCAGCCTGTGGTCGGGGGCGGGCCTCGCGGGCTTCGCATTCCAGTTGGGGGAGTTCCTCGATCTCGAGAACCTGCTCCTGCTCGTGGTGATACTCTGTCTGCTGTTTCTCACCGAATCGCTGGGCGTTTCGGGCCGCATCGAGCGGACCATCGGCGCGTTGCGCACACTCCTTCGCCGGCCGCGTGTGCTGCTTGCGGGTCTTCCGGCGCTCATCGGCCTGCTGCCCATGCCGGGTGGCGCGCTGGTCTCCGCGCCGCTGGTGGACACGGTCGATGATGAAGACAGGATAGACAAGAGCCATAAGGTGGCGATCAACTACTGGTACCGGCACATCTGGGAGTGCTGGTGGCCGCTGTATCCCGGGGTGGTGGTAGCGATCAAGTACAGCGGCATGCCCGCACCGCTGTTCTACGCTCTGCAGTCCCCCATGACCATCGTGAGCCTCGTTGCCGGCTACCTGTTCGTGCTGCGGGGCGTGCCCGTGGGGGGGGTGGAGGTGCCCGACGGACAGGCGCGGCCGCGGGCCCGCAACGTGGCCGCGGCGCTGGTGCCGATATCCGTTCTCGTAGTGATGTCACTGGTGGGATCGCCGATACTGCAGCAGTTCGGCGCTTCGCGGACGCTCGCGAACCTGCTGGCGATGCTCAGCGGGCTGTTCGCAGCGCTGGTGATGGTGTTCGCGGGTGCCCCCGCGGCGCTCAAACCCTCCTCTCGCATGCTCTACTCGGGCAAGACCTGGGGGCTGATCCTGGTGGTGGCGGGTGTGCAGATGTTCTCAGCTGCGCTCAAGTGCCCGCTGGGCGGCGAGACTGATACGCTGGTGGCGAGGATGGGCCATGAACTGCTGGCCGCGGGGATCCCGGTAGTGGCGGTGATGGTGATTGTGCCGCTGATCGCCGGCTTCGTCACCGGCGTGGCTGTCGGGTTCGTCGGCGTGAGCTTCCCGCTGGTGTTCGGTCTCCTCGGTGAGTCGCCTTCGATGGCAGTGCTGGCGAGCACCACGATGCTGGCGTACAGCGCGGGGTACGTGGGCATGATGCTGTCACCGATACACGTCTGCTTCGTCGTCACCAATGAGTACTTCAAGACCGGCAGTATCGGGCCGGCGTACCGCTACCTTGGCGGTGCGGTGGCGGTGGTGCTCGTGGCGGCCGCGCTGCTTGCCGTCCTGTACCGCACGGTGCTGTGACGGCGCTGCTCAGCGCTCGTATCTGTCAAGTACACGCACGACGATGCGGTCGGTGGCCGAGAGTCCGCCGTGGGTGTACGCGTACACGGATGTCGTGCACACCCCCTGCGTCTCGGGCCGCTTCACATACCAGTGCGACACCGCGATCTTCCGGCCGTAGAAGTAAGGCAAGACCTGCTTGCCCGGCAGACGCGTGTCGTAGATGGTGGTGTCGATGTCGGTGGTGCGCACGATGACGTAGTCGAGAGAGTCCTGCTGGCGCGGCGGGTCGACGATGAACGAGAGCTGAGGGATAACGTCGGAGGCCTGCGTCACTGCGTCAACGTCTTCTTCCTCGTGCCCCGCGATAGGGGGCAGCACCAGCCGTAACACGAAGGGCTGCACCACAGCCTGCACGGTGTAAACGGCGCTCTGGTACTCGGGGGCGCTTACCGTTACCGTGGCGTCGTAGATGCCCGTGTCAAGCTGCAGACCGGAGAACTCATGTGCAAGCACGAGCGCGCCGGAAGACAGCGTGTCGACCACGGCGCTGAGCCAGTCACCGTGGCCGCTGCCGCAGTCTGCCGCCACGGTGAGCCCGTCTACCTGGCGCAGTGTGTCTGCCCCGGTTGAGCTGAGTGAGACGCGGCAGACGCGGAGGGTCGTGTCATCGGGGGCCGCGTAGATGGTCAGACGTTCGAGACCAACCCTGAGTGCGGGTGTGGTGTCGGGGTCCTGTGTGCCGCTGTCGCCGCAATGGAATACGGCGCAGAGCACCGCGGCCCCGGCCGCGGCGGCGAAGCCGGGCTGCGCGGATGCCCGTCTCATCGTGCCCTCACTGTCTGCGCGTATCGCCGTCCATCCACCCGCACTTCCCAGCTGTACACACCGCGGGCCACGCTGGAACCGCTCCCGCTGCGACCGTCCCAGTACAGACAGATATCGCTGGCGAGCGTGCGCTGGGTGCTGAACTCGCGTACCGCACGGCCGTTGAGGTCCCGGATGCGCCCCTCAACCGTGTGCATCCGTCCGGAGTTGTCGGTACGGACACTCAACTGCCAGCCGCCCGCCGACTGGCGCAGTGCAAGCACGCGCGACTGGGCATTGTCGGCCGTGGGCACGTGTGTGCTGCGTGCGCCGGTGATGTCCAGGTACGAACGGACACTCGTGTCGGTGATCCCCAGCGAGAACGGCGGCTCGGAAGCGACTACGAGGTGCGCGGCGTTGATATAGCCGTCCACGTTGCACCCGCCCGGCCAGATCCACTGTGGTGTGGCCAGGTGTTCGGTGCTGGTCGAGAGAAGGATGTCGTGCAGCCCGTTGGCCCGCCGCGCTTCGTTGACCAACTCGAGCAGGTGGCAGTCGAGCATTACCGGGTCATGGCTCGCCGCGATGATGTTGGGGGTCGTGACACTGCCGTGGTGCGCCCCGCTCCCGTCGTACATGAGCCCGATCGCGTCCATGATATCAAGGATGCACGGCGTGGTGCCGTGCTGGCTGCGGTAGAATTCCGGAAGGCAGGGCGTGACCCCCGGGGCCCCGTCGCCGGGCCCGTTGCCGTGTGTGGTGAAACAGTCGTACGTAGCGCCATAGGTGTTCTTCATGGTGCCGGTGATACCACCGGCCTGGTGCACCTTGGGAATCGAGATATTGACCGTGAAATCGGCTTCGTAGAGCGCCGGCACGATGGTCTGCGTAACCATGTTACCGGTGACTCCGCAGGAGAACTGCGGCGCATCCTGCGGGGGTGTCTCGGCCGGGTCGAACAGCAGGATACGCGGGCCACCGGGTTCTTCGATGTAGTAGCGGATGCTTCGGTCGTGGGCAGGGTACCCCTGCACCGCCATCTTCGGGTTGCTCATCCACGGCCCGAGCGCGTCCTTGTCGTAGATGGTGACGTTCTCCACAGGGAAGGTTCCGCCGAGCATCTGTGTCAGGCCGTTGATCACCGCATCCGACACCGCCGCTTTCGGGCCCACCGGACAGAACTTGTCCATCCACTGGTCGTTGTACGAGTCGTCACCGCCGTACGAGTGGTTGATCTTGATCGCAACTTTCGTCGAGCTGCTCAGCTGTCCGGCGGGGAACAGGCTCTCCCAGGCTTCCGCAACCGTGCTCTTCCCACTCAGCGATTTCACCACCGAGTCGACCATGTTCTGGATGTGGGGCATGGCGACGGTGAACGACTCGACGACCAGGTTGTTGGTGTCGGGTACGATGGTGATATCTGAGGCGGCCGCGGAGTACGCAATGGCGAGAGGGGGTTGGGAGAGCCCCATCCCCCAGGCTGCACCCCGACGGGTGAGCACGAACGGTGCACCGAGGATCGCGCCGGATCCCATGGTGAGGAAGTGCCTTCGTTTCATGCTGTTCCCCGTTCCGGTGCTGCAGCAGCATGGGGACGTGCGCAACACGCTGTGGATATATGCAAGATGCTAATATACGGAATCCCCACACCATCTGCCAACGGTCGTGCATGACCCGAACAGCGACACCGGCAGGCGTATTGCACGGGCGATGCGAATCTCCTATATTGTGACACCGTATCGATTCTCGCGGGGGGGAAACGCCGGTGAAGGGAGTGCAGGATGGTGCGATGGGAACTGCTGTGTGCGACGTGCGTGGTGCTGCTCGCGGGGTGCGGTGAAGAGTTGGTGGACAGTGATGGGCCGGGACCCGGAGATGCCCTCCAGCTGGCCATCACGTTGCGCTACAAGGGACCGGTGTACCAGGGAACCTTCTACAACGGCTTTCTGCCGTCGACCGATCACGCCGTGTGGATTGTCGATTCCCAGGGCAAGTACGTGAAGACGCTGCAGGTCAGCGAGTCGGCCGTGACCGTGGGCGAACACGGATCACACGTGAGCCACCTTCCTGTCTGGTCGGCCGCGTCGGGGGAGACCGATGCGCTGCTGGCAGCGCGTACCGATACCGGCGAGAGCGCAGTGGAATACGACGGGATTACGTCGGCAAGCACCACGTTCTACAACGCGGCAAAGAACGATGTTACGCCGGTGAGTGACACAACCCGAACCTTCGTGTGGGACCTGACCGACAGCACGGGGACACGGGTGGCGGACGGTCTGTACCGGTTCTGTGCCGAAGCATCGAACATCAAGAAGGACTCGGTTGGCGTCGATCCGTACCCGCCAGATTCCATCCTGCACGAGGATTGCTGCGGGAGCCTGTCGATTGTCGACTCGGTGGTGACCCCTGCGTTGCCGACCACGCATATCACTGAGCTGAGCGGACAACTGCAGTAGCCCAGTCGCGGCGCCGGTTCAGTCCACCACGACGAGCCGCACGCCGCGGCGCTCCAGTCCCGCGCGCGCGTCGGCAGCGATGCCGCTGTCGGTTACCAGGCACGCGATGCGGTCAAGCTCTCCCAGCACTGCCAGCGAACGCCTGCCGATCTTGGTGGAGTCGGCCACGAGGACCACTTCACTCGCCGCTGCCACCATCGCGCGCTTCACCGGGAGGTCGGCAAAGCCGGGATAGGACAGTCCTATCTCGGTGTCGATGCCGGCGGTGGCGAGGAACAGGCGGTCGACGCGTACATCACCGAAGAACGCGGCAGCTTTCTCGCCTGTCAGCGACAGCGTGGGCGGCTTGAAATCGCCTCCGGTGACCATCACGTCGATACCGGGCTGCGAGCCGAGTTCGAGGGCGATATTGAGCGCGGTGGTGATCACGGTGAGGGGACGGACGCTCAGCGCATGCGCCACTTCGGTGGTGGTGCTGCCCGAGTCGAGGATGATCCGCTCGCCGGGGCAGACCAGGGCAGCCGCGGCACGCCCGATCGCCGTCTTGCGGCCCATGTTCTCGGAGTGCGCGAGTGCCATGGCACGCACCTGCTCGGGCACACTGGCGAGAAACGCCCCCCCGTGCGCGCGGCAGATGTGTCCGGCGCCGGTGAGCTTCCCGAGGTCCTGCCGAATCGTGACTTCAGACACCCCGAACACCCGGCTCAGGGCGGTGGTCCGCACCGAGCCCTCTTCACGCAGCATCTCCAGGATCTGCGTGCGTCGCTCAGCCGCGAGCATGCAGGACTGGTCCGTTCATGGGTGGAGTTCCTGTGCGACGCACCGCTTCCAGCCCTCGTACCCCGTGTGTACGCGCTCCTTGTCTTCGGCTTCGGGCCGGTACGCGGTCGGTGTGGCTGTCAGTCGGGTGATGTCGTCGAGCGAGTCGTACAGCCCGTGCCCGAGTCCGGCAAGGCTCGCCGCTCCGAGCGCCGAGACCTCCTCGAGTCCCCGGTTCACGACCGTTGCTCCCAGGAGGTCGGCACAGAGCTGCATGACAAAGCCGTTCTGCGAGATGCCGCCGTCCGCCACGATCTCCGTGAGCGGCACCCCTGCGTCCGCCACCATCGCGTGAATAACGTCTGCCACCTGGTAGGGGATACTCTCGAGGGCCGCCCGGAGGACATGCTCACGGGTGGAAGCGAAGCTCAGGCCGTGCAGCGAGCCGCGGCTGTCCATCCGCCAATGCGGCGCACCCATGCCGGCGAACCCGGGCACCAGGTAGACCCCGCCGGAGTCACTCACATGCTCTGCGGCCCGCGCCAGCTCCGATACGTCGGAAAACAGCCGCAACTGGTCGCGCAGCCACGTGAGCGTGGAGCCGCAGCTCACAATGATGCCTTCGAGAGCGTAGTCGACACGCGTGGCCGTACTGAAACAGATGGTTGACACCATGCCGTGGTCGGAGCGGGGGCGGCTGGTGCCCGTGTTCATGAGTATTGAGGAGCCTGTGCCCATGGTGACCTTCGCCGAACCGGGCGCGAAACAGGCCTGGCCGAACGCCGAAGCGTGGGAGTCGCCGATCATCGCGGTAATCGGGATCGGGCGCGGCAGTCGGCCCGCGAAGTCGGTGGCGCCGAACGCCGAAACGCTGCGGCGGACCGCGGGAAGGCGCAGCGAGGAGAGCCCCAGCGCATCGAGAAGCACATGGTCCCAGTCGAGCGTATCGATGTTGAAGAACAGCGTGCGGCAGGCGTTGGTGCAGTCGGTGAGGTACTGTGTGCCGCCGGTGAGCACATGGAGCAGCCAGCTGTCCACCGTCCCGAATCGTGCTTCGCCCCTGTCAATCGCTTCGCGCGCCGTGTCGTAGTGCTCGTGCAGCCACATCACCTTCGTGCCCGAGAAGTACGGATCGACGATGAGGCCGGTGCGCTCGCGGATCTGCTGTTCGGTATCGGTGCCTTTGAGACGGCTGCATATCTCCACCGGTCGTCTGCATTGCCACACCACCGCGTTGCCGATGGGCGCCCCGGCAGCATCCCACAACACGAACGTCTCGCGCTGGTTGGAGATGCCGCAGCAGGTGATGTCGCGGGAGGAGCGGTGATCCTTTTCGAGCTTGCTGATGCACATGCCGACCGCCCGGAGCACGCTGTCGGCAATCTCGCGCGGGTTCTGTTCGACGAACCCGGGCCGGGGGTAGATGGACTGCAGGGGTGCGGTTGCCTTGGCGACAATCACTCCGGTGGTGTCGAACACGACCGCCTTGCTTCCGCTGGTTCCCTGATCAATTGCCAGGATAAGCTGGTCTGCCATGCGAATCCCGCTCCTCGGCTGCCGCCCGGATCACGGCGCATATTCCGTCCGCGTCCAGCGAGTAAAACCTGCGCATTTCGGCCCGTGGTCCCGCCTTGGGCCACTGCCCTTCGGGGAACCCCAGTCGGTTCACCCGGCACGCCACCCCGGCTTCCATGAGGGTCTCGCATACCAGACTCCCGAGCCCCCCGGCCACCGAGTGCTCCTCAACCGTAACCACCAGCGGACTCTTCGCACACCGTGCTGCGAGCGTCTGCGAATCGAACGGCCGCAGCGACGGCACGTTCAGGACCCCAACGGAGATGCCATCCGCCGCCAGCCTCTCCGACGCCGTGACAGCTTCGCATACCGTCGAGCCTGCCGCGCACACAGTCACGTCCGTCCCCTCGCGAAGCACATCGATCACACCGGGCACGAACCGGTACGTATCATCGTGCAGCACCGGGAACGTCGCGCTGTCCATACGGATGTAGAGCGGCCCCTCGTGGGCGAGCGCGTACTCGAAGATAGCACGTGCCTCGACCGGGTCGGACGGGGCGAGAATTTCGATCGCACCGAAACCGCGCATGACCGCGATGTCGTCGATGGCGTGGTGTGTGGAGCCGAGGGGACCGTAGCACACGCCGGCGTTGAGCCCGACCAGCGTGACGTTGGCGCCGGAGTAACAGACATCATTCTTCACCTGCTCGTTGGCCCGTCCCACCAGGAACGGCGCCGCGTTGCAGGTGAACGGGATGAGGCCGCCGAGTGAGAGCCCAACCGCGACCCCGACCAGGTTCTGCTCGGCTATTCCCACGTTCACCAGCCGATCGGGGAAGCGGGCGGCGAACGGCGCGATCTTCGCAGTCGACGTAGAGTCGCTGACCACCACCGCGAGCGGCACGCCGCGCTCGGCAGCCCCACAGAGGACCTCCACCATCACCTCGCGCAGATCGCGTTTCGTGGCTGTTTCGGCTGTGGCTGCTGTGCTCATGCCAACTCCTCCAGTGCGAGTGCAAGCTGATCGGCAGTGGGGACCTTGTGATGCCACGCCGGCTGGTTTTCGATGAACGAGACGCCTTTGCCCTTGGTGGTGGCGGCCAGGACCGCGTGGGGTACGGCGCCGGCCGTGTCGAGCGACTGCACCGTGGACACGAGTGCGGCCGGCTCGTTGCCGTCGGTCTTGTGGACCTGCCAGTTGAACGCTTCGAGCTTGCGGTCGAGCGGCTCGAGCGCCATGATAGACTCGGTGCGGTCGGCGAGCTGCAGGTTGTTGCGGTCGACTATCAGCACGAGGTTGCCCAGGCCGAAGTGTGCCGCGGCCATGAGCGCTTCCCAGTTCGACCCTTCCTGCAGTTCCCCGTCACCGGTGAGCACGAACACGCGGTAGTCCCTGCCGGTCTTCCTCGCGGCAAGGGCGAGACCAACGGCAACCGAGAGACCATGGCCAAGGGCCCCGGTGCTTACCTCGATACCCGGGAGTTTGCCGCGGACCGGGTGGCCCGGAAGGCGGGAGTCGAACTGGAGGTAGGTGGTGAGGAGGTCACGGTCGAACCACCCGGCTTCAGCCAGCGTCGCATACAAACCGGCCACGCCGTGGCCCTTGCTCAGAATGAAGCGGTCGCGGTTCGGGTCCCCCAGGCGAGTTGGGCCGGTGTCAAGGATGCGGAAGTAGAGCGAACAGAGGATATCGGTTTCCGAGAGGTCGGCGCCGGTATGCCCCATGCCCGCTCTGCTGTTCATTTCGAGCACGGTGCGGCGGACCAGGCGAGCCTTTTCGGCGATCTGACTTGGGGAGAGCGAGTGGCTGTTCATGGCGGCCCCTGTGGGTTACCTGTGCGCATTTCGATACATTTCGCGAATCTCTAATCGTAATATATCGAAAGTTTCGGTGATTGTCAATAGGCAAGGCAGCGCAAGATTCGCGCTTGCCGTTATTTCGCTTAACGGTGGACGGAGCATCGTGCATATTGCCTTGTCCTGCTCAAAACCCCATCCGGATCGGGTCTGACGAATCCTGACATGACCTGAAGTGTCGCAAGTAGCACCTCGCGGTCACGAGTGGTAGGAAAGTGCTGGTTCGTCGACGAGGCAACCGGGGGAAGACGTTTGCAGCACATGCTCGCACGCGTTCCACGTGCAGCACGCATGCTACGCCCGCCAGGAAGGGGTGCTCTCAGACGCGGACCTCCCTAACTGTCTTGCCGCAGGAGATGTCATGACCTGCATGTGGGACGATCTCCTAGCCGGTCACTGCCCCAGGCGCCGTGGGGTCGGAACCGGCCGGCGCATGTTCCCACCGCATCAGTACCGCTCCACCTTCAGCCGCTTACCGACAGCAGACCGACTGGTGTGCATCCTGGCCGCAGTGGCCGACTTGGCAAGGTACTTCTCAATTATCGCCTCGGCCAACTCATGGGCGATGACGCGCTTGATGGCGACAGCTCGCGTGTGATCGAGTGTCCCGTCTTCCCTGAGGAGTTCGTCGAAGTCCGAGTCGACGTGTTTGTTCTTTGCCATGTCTACCTCCCGAGCAGGTCGCGCATCCTTCCGCGCGCGGGTTCCAGTTCGCCTCTGGGGGTGTGTCGCGATTTCTTGCTCTTCTCGAGCTTGCGAACCACCGGTATCCCCAGCGGCCAGTCGAACTGCACGGCCTTGATATTCTCGCCAACTGTGGTGCGGTTGGCCTTCGACCCTATGTATTGCGATGACCGGTATCGGTTCACGGCCGACCAGAGAACAGGCTCATGGGAAAAACGCGTACAACGTCCCGCCGCGGGTCCCGGCCAACCACCCTTCGTGCATCGCAACTGCCCTCGCCCGCCGGGTACCCCGCCGAAGGCCCCCAACAGATGCAGCGTTAACTGCACCCGGGTATGCACTCGCAGTCGGTGCTTGCGCAGGGCGTATCTACCAAGGTATTCTAGGCATGCACATGCTTCCCCGGACATGCCATGGTTGACCTTCGCGAGAAAACCGCCTTCCTGTTTGACCTCAACAACACCCTGGCCGATTTCCACGGCGGGGGTCTGACCGACGAGGAGAAGGAGAGTATCGGGCTGCAGCGGGTGAGCGACTATCTTGAAGAGAACCACCGTATCAGCGCGCCGGCCTCCATGCTCCGCGCGCGGTTCCTTGAGCCCTGGTATGCCAACTTCGCACAGAGCGAAGAGGACGGGTTCGAGGCGAACGCCGACGCGTTCCTGCTGGATGCGCTGAACCTGGGTCCGACCGACATTCCGCACGACAGCATGATCAAGATATTCAAGGCGCTCATGTCCGAGTTCCTTCAGCGGATTGTGGTGAACCGCAACGCGGCCGCTCTGCTGGCGTTCCTGCGCGAGCAGGGCAAGCAGGTGGCGGTAGTGACCAACTGCCCGACCTACGGCGCGGTATACCACGATATCCTGGCGCGCGCCGGTCTGGCGCAATATCTCGATGTTGCCGTATACAGCTACGACAGGGGTTACCGCAAACCCGACACGCGGCTGTTCATGGATACGGTCCACCTGTTGAAGACAGCCCCGGGGGCGTGTGTGATGGTGGGGGACAGTCTTGCCGAGGACATGGTGGGGGCACAGGCGGCAGGTATCGCGGCAGTGTGGTACAATCCGAACGGGCTCGAAGCGCTTGAGCGGACGTTCGACTACGACATTGGCGACTTCGCGGAGATGATCTGGCAATGAGCAGACGGCTGGAGGGCAGGACGGCGCTGGTAACGGGCGCTGGGCGGGGGATCGGGCGGGCCATCGCGGTTCGCCTGGCACGCGAGGGCGCTTCGGTCGCGCTGCTTGCGCGAACGGTGGCACAACTCGAAGAGGTGCGCGAGCGTATCGAGCAGGCAGGTGGTCGCGCGCTGGTGTGTGAGTGTGACGTGAGTAGTGAGACGCAGGTCGCCGACTGCGTGAGCGAAGCGGCGAGCAGTCTCGGCCGCATGGATATCGTCGTGAACAACGCGGCAGTCGGCAGGTTCGGGCCGCTGGAGGCGATGTCTGTTGCCGACTGGGACCTGGTGATGGCGGTGAACGTTCGTGGGCCGTTCCTCGTATGCCGTGAGAGTATCCCGCACTTGAAAAAGCAGCCCGTGTCGTGGATCGTGAATGTCAGCTCGGTGGTCGGGGTGAAGGGCTACCCCAACCAGTCGGCCTACGGCGCCTCGAAACACGCGCTTCTCGGGATGACCAAGGCGCTGGCACGTGAAGTGCAGAAGGACGGCATCCGGGTGCACGCGATCTGCCCCGGTGGCGTCGACACGGCGTTTATCGGTGATGCGCGGCCGGACCTGGACCGCTCGGTGCTGATGAGGCCCGAAGAGATAGCGGATGCAGTGCTGTTCCTGGTGAGTCAGTCGGGCAATGCGGTCATTGACGAGATCCATCTGCACCGGGCCACGGCAGCGCCCTGGGCGTGACGCAGCGCTGCGGCGCAGGTACCTCACGGGAGCACGAGACGCATGGATCAGGACGAGCAGTCCCGTGAAGACAAGATTCGGCAGCTGAGAGCCCTGCTTGCCGACGCGAACCGTGATCCCCCCGGTACGCCGATACGGAGACATATCCCGAAGGAAGCGGTACGGGAACCCACCAGAAAACGGGACATGCTGCGCGAACGCCTGGACCAACTCAACCGCGCCGGCGTCAAGGACAAGGCCCCGTTGTTTTCGGCCGCCGATGTCGGGCTGCGGCTGAAACGGCACATGCAGAAGGCGCCAGACTACCCATCGGGGTCACCGGAACCCATCGTGCTCAAGCGTGACCGCCCGAGCACTGCCCGGGCCCGTCCACCGCGATTCGATGCGCACGCCGCGTTCGGCGGCTCTTCCTCTGAACTCCGGACCTCGCCTGTGCGTCTTTCCGATGCCGTTGACGGCCGCGAGGTGCAGCGGCCCGATGGGCGCACGGCGCTGCTGCTGAGCACCGATGTCAGGACGGTGGAGGACCGGCAAGACCTCTGCCGGCAGTTCGAGAACCTGGTGGAGAACCCCGGTTCGCGTCTGCACGCACGCCTGCGCGAAACATGTGGCGGTGAACCGTCACCGGGCGACCTGCTGTTCATGGATATCGAGACTACGGGCCTGAGCAACGTGCCACTGTTTCTGATCGGTGTGATGTGCTGGGAGGATGGGTCACTGTGGGTGAAGCAGTTCCTGGCGCGCACCTACGCCGAAGAGGCCGCGGTGATTGGCGCATTTGTCGAAGAAGTCCGCCGGCACAAGGCACTGGTCACGTTCAACGGGAAGAGCTTCGACGTGCCCTATATCCGCACACGGGCGGTAGGGATAGGTGTGCCGTTCACGTGCGAACTGAACCACATCGATCTGCTGCACGAGGGGCGACGGGCATGGAAACAGGAACTCCCGAACTGCAAGCTGCAGACCCTGGAGGTGCTGGTGTGTGGCCACTCGGAGCGCGTGGGCGACATCCCCGGGGCAGAGATCGGCGAAGCCTACCACGCGTTTGTGCGTAACGGTGATGCGCGGCAGATGGTGCAGATTCTCACGCACAACATGCTGGATCTGGTGACGCTGGCGGAGATCCTGATGCATCTTCCGTAGGTACTGTGGAGGGTGGCACACACCCGTACGTGGTTTCTGGAGTGTTCTGACGAAGGGGCATACGCAGACACGAGCACGACTTCCGCTTCGTCGGGTACGATTCGATGAGCGAGCAGGAGAAGACGATGAATATCACCCCGGGGCAGGCGGCTGAGTATTTCCAGCGCAGTTTCGTGGCAGTCGACGGGCTCTGGTTTGTCAAAACAGAAGAAGACGGCGGGTTCGAACGGACACTGGAGATTGACCGTCGAGTCTGGGAAGTGGTGCCTAAGATCCAGGCGCGGATGATGAAGAAGTGGCTGGGGGCGAAGGAGGACGCAGAGGGGCTGGCCGGATGCCTCTCCGCCAGGTATGAACTCGAAGGGTACGATGCGAGAGTAGAGCAGACAAAGGAGGGGGGTGTGGCGGTGTGTATCAGATCCTGCCCCTGGCTGGAGAAGATGAAGAAGGCGGGACGGGGGCATCTTGCGCCGGCGGTGGCGCGTGTCATCTGTCCGACCGAGCATGGTGCATGGGCGGCCGAGTTCGGCATGTCTCGGACCGCGGTGATGCAGCAGAGCATGTGTGAGGGGGCGGGGAGTTGTGCGTTCCTGTTGGCTGGGGTTGGAACGACGGCTGCAGAAGACCCGGTGTAGGCTCGTACCGGCAGTCTGTCAGACAGAAAGACTGCGTGTCCCGACCCATACAGAGCATGTCGATCGACTCCTTCCTTGCAGAACTCCGCGCCGAGCCGGCGTACGCCGGGCAAATCGTGCATATCCACGAGTCGCCGGCGCGTGAGGCGCACTTTGCCGAGGCCTGGCCTTCACCGATGGTCGAGGAACTCTGCAAGGCGATGGGGGTCGGGCGGCTCTACTCGCACCAGGCCGAGGCACTGGGGCTCGTGGACCAGGGACGGGATGTGGTCATCGCCTCGGGGACTTCCTCGGGCAAAAGCCTGTGCTACGTCCTGCCGATCCTCCAGATGCTGCGCAGCGACCCGGAGGCAAAGGCTCTGCTGTTGTACCCCACCAAGGCCCTGTGCCAGGACCAGCATGCCAAGTTTACCACGGCCGCGGAGAAGTGCGGCCTGGGCACGCACATGTGCGGTGTGTTCGACGGTGACACGGCGGCCAACCTTCGGCGCCGGCTCCGGGACAGCGGCTCGGCGGTCTTCTCGAATCCCGACATGGTACATGCGAGCCTGCTTTCACAGCATGCCCGCTGGGCCGGGTTTCTGTCGAACCTGAAACTGCTTGTGCTCGATGAGCTCCACACCTACAACGGCATCTTCGGCTCGAACATGGCCCACCTCGCACGGCGCCTGTTCCGCGTGTGCGGTCACTACGGAAGCAAGCCGCAGGTGGTGGCGTGCTCGGCCACTATTGCCAACCCGGTAGAACTCGCTCAGGGCATACTCGGCCGGCCGGTGTCGCTGGTGGACAGTGACGGGAGTCCGCGGGGCCGCAAGGTCTACGTGCTGTGGAACCCGCCGCGCATCCGCGGGACCAGGCAGCGATCGCGACGGAGCGCCAACGTGGAAGCGCACGAGATCATGGCGAAGCTGATCGAGCGCGGCATGCCCACCATCACGTTCTCCAAAGCCAAGATGACAGCAGAGCTGATCCATCGGTACGTGGCCGAGAAACTGCGAAAGGAGGCGCCGGGGCTTGTCTCGAAGGTGACACCGTACCGGGGCGGATACCGTGCGGATGAGCGGCGGGACATCGAGGGTCGGCTGTTCGGCGGGGAGTTGATGGGGGTGAGTTCGACCGCGGCGCTGGAGCTGGGGATCGATGTGGGGGGGCTCGACGCCTGCATCGTGGTGGGCTACCCGGGCACCCGCGCATCGTTCTTCCAGCAGGCGGGGCGTGCCGGGAGGACCGACCGCGACGCGGTCGTGTTCCTGGTGGGGCTTGATACTGCCGTGAACCAGTATGTCATGACCCACCCCGAGTACATCTTCGAGCGGTGCGTGGAGGAAGCGGTCATCGATCCGCAGAATCCGTTTGTGGTGATCGGCCATGTTCGGTGCGCGGCTGCCGAGATTCCGCTGGCCGATTCGCAGAAGGAGCAGTTCGGCCCGTACGCTTCGGAAGTCCTGCAGGTGCTTGACGAGACACGCAAGCTGACGAAGGTTGGCGAGACGTGGTACCACGCCGCCACCGAGATTCCCCAGCACGAAGTGCCGCTGCGGGCGTACGCCGACGAGAACGTGGTGATTCGCGATCGCGAGACCGGTGAAGTGCTCGGGCAGGTGAACAAGTTCGACGCGCAGCCGATACTGCACCCCGAGGCGATCTACATGCACCGGGGCGAAACCTACCGCGTGCTCGAACTCGACACCGAGCGTAATGTCGCGCATGTCACGCGGGTGCAGACCGACTACTACACGCAGCCCATGGGCGGCACCGATATCCACCATATCGACCACCAGCTGCGCGAAAAACCGTTCGGGACCGGCACTGCGTACTGGGGCGAAGTCACGGCGTACTTCAGGAATGAGTTTTTCGAGAAGGTCCAGTTCTACACGCTCGACGCGATCTCGGTGCACGGCCTCAACCTTCCCACCATGGTGCTGGAGACCACGGCGTTCTGGCTGGTGCCGCCTGAAGCGCTGATGGAGCGGATACGGGCGACGGGGCTGGATGCGCACGCGGGACTGCGCGGCATGGGCTATGCAACGCGCATGGTGCTGCCGCTGTTCATGACCTGCGATGTGCGCAGTTTCTCGCACTCGGTGGGCAGCGCCAATTCGCCATGGAACGCCGTGTTTATCTACGAACGCTACCCGAAGGGG
>CAZJJT010000007.1:0-25757 GCA_964546395.1 uncultured Fibrobacterota bacterium | reverse complement strand
TTATTGGGCAGTGCTGCTCGCACATCCCGCACCCCAGGCAGTAGTCCTCCGACACCACCGGCACCTTGAACGCACCCTTGGTGGTCTGCTCGACACGGGCCTCTATCGCGTTGTACGGACAGATCTCGTCGCAGACCAGGCACTCCTTGTTCTGCGACCATGCCAGGCAGCGATGGCGGTCGATGACTGCGGTGCCTATCTTGACAAACTGCTTCTCCTCGTACGAAAGTTTCCGTATCGCACCGGTTGGGCAGACGTACCCGCACACATGGCACTTCTCCTCGCAGCCGCCGATACGCGGCACCACGCGCGGCGTGAACACCCGGCTGAAACCGTCGGAAGGCACACAGGGCTGAATTGCCTTCGTCGGACACACCTTCACGCATGCACCGCAGGCGATGCACCTGGCAAGAAATTCCTCCTCGGGAACCGCCCCAGGCGGCCTGACCAGCCTCCCGTGCCCGTCCCGCTTCTGCATGGCGTCAGCGCGCAGTGCGGGCAGCAGCGCCAGTCCGCCAAGGACACCCGCCAGAACATGACGGCGCTCGATATCTGCAGGCAGTACGACAGGAACGCGGGGGGCGACAGACAGAGGACGAACGGCAAACGACGAACAACCGTCCCTCAGGCTTGTGCAGACCCCGCATTCGATGCACTCAGCGCTCGACGTCTGTGCGACATCGTCGCCAATCGCGCGGGTCGGGCAGCACTTCGTGCAGCGCCTGCAGCCGCTGCACCCGTCCGTGCTCACCACCCGGCGGAACAGCGCGTAGCGGCTGAGCAGCCCGAAGAAGGCGCCGCTCGGACAGACGTACTGGCACCAAAACCGCCGGTCCCAGAACCCGGCGCCCAGTACCAGCGCAAGGATCAGTACTGCAAGGATCCCGTCGTAGTAGAGCGGAACCTTCACCACCGCGGTCGAGAGCGCATCGATACCGACTGCCCGCCCGGCCTGTGCTGCCTCCGAACCAAGGATACGCAGCAGCGGATAGGCGACAAGCGTGCTGATCCGCGTGAGAAGTGAAATGGGGTCATAGAACAGCGGCCACATGATGCCCAGCACGGCCAGCACCGCTACCGCCACCAGCAGCACGTACTTCAGCCGCTGCAGATGCTTCGGGGGTTGCCGAGCTGGGCTCCGCCCCCTGCCCACGACGTAGCGATCCGAGAAATCGATGAGCGCCCCGAGCGGGCACACGAACCCGCAGAAGAACCTGCCGAATACGACAGTCAGCAGCGAGACCGCGCCGCCCAGTATCAGCAGCGGCATGAACACCGACCGTGTTGCCAGCAGAGTGGTCAGCAGAACCAGTGGGTTGAGCCGCAGGAACCACGCCGAGGGAAACGCATAGGCTGCTGGAACAACGGTCGCGAAGAAGAAGAACACCACGAACGATGTGAAGAAGATGCTCTGTGACACGATACGCAGTCTGCGCAAGTCCACCCCCTCAAGGCCCCTGCGCCAAACTATATCCACGTAGTTGAATAGGTCAATGAACGGGGATACATGATGAGAACAGACGGGTGCCGGTGGAGAAGGGCCCCAACCGAAGTATCTTTGCTGTCCACATCTGCTTGTTGGCGGAGTAGCTGATGTTCTACGAAGGGGTAATCTGTCTCGAGGACGCGCTCGCGCAGGGAACGCTGCCGGCACTCGATGTCTTCGATGCGCCGAAGAGCACCGCTTCGGGCCGTAGCGGCCTGGTACGGATCGTGTTCCCCGAGTTCACCTGCGTATGCCCCAAGACCGGCTACCCGGACTTCGCCACTGTCTCGCTGCTGTACCTGCCTGACAGACTGTGCCTCGAACTCAAGTCGTGGAAGCTGTACCTGAACGCGTTCCGGATGGTTGGCGCATTCCATGAATCGGTTGCCGCACACCTCTTCGACACAGCCATGGCCGTACTGAGCCCTGCATGGGCGTTACTTATCGGCGATTTTCTGCCCCGCGGCAATGTGGACACGACTGTGGTGTTGGAAAGCGACGGCGCCCGGCCTGCCGGGGTCGACATGCTGGTGGCTGACCTGCTTGTGCCGCGCTGCAGGGCCCTGCTCCGCGAAGACGCGAATACTGGAGGAAGAGTGTGACACGCTATTCGAAGATGGCCCAGGGGATGCGCTCCTCGGAGATTCGGCAACTGATGGCGCTTGCCGCCGACCCGTCGGTAATCTCACTCGCCGGTGGAAGTCCGGGCAACGAGTTGTTCCCGATCCGGGAGCTTGACGAGATCTACGCCTCGCTCAGCGACCAGGCCAAGCGTGTTGCCTGCCAGTACGGCCCGACCCCGGGGTTTCCGCCGCTGCGCGAGTCGCTCAAGGAGTACCTCAGAACCAAGGGGCTCCCGGTCGACACCAACCAGCTGCTGATCACTACCGGTGCCCAGCAGGCAATCAACATCGTATCGAAGATCTATCTCGACCCGGGCGACTACGTGGTCACCGAGAACCCGAGCTTCATCGGGGCCATCGCCGCGTTCCTGTCATACGGTGCCAGACTGCGCGGGGTGCCACTGGACGGCGAAGGGGTGCAGATTGCACGCCTGCGCACGACGCTGGACCGCCTGGCCGGCCCGCGCCTCAAGCTCCTCTATCTCAATCCCAGCTTCCAGAACCCCGGTGGCACCATGTACACGCAGCAGCGCAAGCGGGACGTGCTGGAGACCCTTGCGGGACGCGACCTGGTGCTGCTCGAGGATGACCCGTATGCCGAGATCTATTTCGATGAAGCCGACCGGCCGAACCTGGTGCCCATGAAGGCCATGGGGCTGGACCCGGTGCCACTGTGCTACACTGGGTCGTTCGCCAAGATATTCGGCCCGGGGATGCGGCTGGGGTGGCTGCTGGCGCCCGCCGATATCTACGAGAAGGCCGAACTGGCCAAGCAGTCGCTCGACGCCTGTTCAGCGACCTTCACCCAGGTGCTCGCCGACCAGTTCCTTCGCCAGGGCAAGCTCGCCGGCTACGTAGCAACAGTACGCGAAGCCTACCGTCGGAAAGCGCAGTTGATGCTTGACGTACTGGAACAGAACATGCCTCGCGGCGTGAAGTGGACCCGGCCCCGGGGCGGTTTCTTCGTGTGGGTCACCATGCCTCGCCGCATCGACTCTTCCACGGTGTTCCGGGAGGCCCTGAAGCGTGGCGCCGCGTTCGTGGTAGGCAGCGCCTTCGACCCCTCCGCGAAGCGCAATAACTCCATGCGCCTGGCATTCTCATATGTTTCCGAGGACAAGGTCGTGCAGGGCACGCGTATCGTGTGCGATGCGGTGCACGCCTGTATGTCGAAGGCGTAGCGACCGGACCTACCACCGCCCGGCGATCTTCTCGCCGCAGTGCCGGCACGCACCGTGGCTGATATCCAGCCGCGCAACCGTGTACCCCACGCGCTCCACCACCAGTGCACCACAGGCAGGGCAGTACGTGTTCGATTCCTCGCCGCTTGCACTGCGGTAGTTGCCGATATACACGTAGTGAAGCCCTTCCTCAACTGCGGTCGCACGCGCCTTGATCAGCGTGGAGGGCGGGGTCGAGGGGAGGTGGTCGAGGCGGTACTGCGGATGGAACCGCGAGAGGTGCAGCGGGTAGTCCGGCCCCAGCTCCGAGAGAATCCACCCGCACATCCTGCGCACCATGTCGATACTGTCTGAGTAGGTCGGCACCATCAGCGTGGTAATCTCGAACCAGACGCCGTGCTCCCTGAGCAGTTTCAGCGTGTCGAGCACCGGCTGCAGCCTGCCACTGTTCAGCACCCGGTACGTCTCCTCCGAGAACGACTTCAGGTCCACGTTGGCCGCGTCCAGCGCGCCGCACAATTCCTCGAGCGGCTCGGGGTTCAGATAGCCGTTGGTGACCCACACGTTGGCCACGTGCTGTGCACGGGCTGCCCGCGCGGTATCGAGCATGTACTCGTACACCACCGAGGGCTCATTGTAGGTGTAGGCGATCGAGCGGCAGCCGCGCTGAAGCGCAAGCGACACCGCTTCCTCGGGAAACAGCGAGTGGCAGCGCAGTTCCTCAGGGGGGTTCTGTGACAGCTCCCAGTTCTGGCAGTTGAGGCACTGGAAGTTGCAGCCGGCAAACCCCACCGACAGCGCCTGACTCGTGGGATGAAAATGGTAGAGCGGCTTCTTCTCTATCGGATCGACATGTACCGCGGCAGGATTGCCGTAGACCAGCGTGTGCAGGGCACCGTCCACGTTCACCCGCACGCGGCAGCGACTGCGTGCTCCGGGTGCGATGCGACACGCATTCGGACACAGCGCACACGCAACGACCTTACCGTCACTGCTGCAGTACCGCGCTTCCCGCGACCACTTCCACAAGGCCTTCGGTGCGCTCTGCGCCGTGCCGTCCTCGATGCCGAACCAGTCGCTCAGGATGCCCGCGCGGCTCTTCGAGGATGCCAGCGCGGCAGCCCCGGCGCCACGCACGCAGGCCGACAGCATGTGCCGTCGGGACAACGCTCCGCTCATGCCCCCCCCTTCAGCCGTGCCACTCCCACGCGGGCCGCACTCAGTACCTTCACTGCCACGACAACCAGCAACGCTCCGCTCACCCCCAGTGAGGGCGCCAGCAGCACCGAGAACACGAGGGCACCCATCGCGGCACCCAGCAGATCGGCCGCGTACAGCGTCCCTGCGATCCGTGCCGGCTCCTGGCGGTATACGGAGGCCGCACACGGAAATTGCATGCCGCTCAGCAGGGCAGTCACGGCCATCAGTGCGTACAGAAGGACCGTGCTATGCCACTGTCCCGTGCCCGCCGCGGCAGCGGCTGCCCCTGCCACGCACACCAGCGCCGCATCCACTGCCAGTACGCGGTCCACGCACCCGGTCTCCCGCCCGCAGACCGGCCACCTGGTGGCAAGCCAGCCGCCTGCAGCCAGTCCGGCCATGAACAAGCTCACCATCACACCGTACGAGTAGTACATGTATCCCGCCGCCGCCTGGAACATCAGCAGCACCGCCAGCTCTGTCACCATCGAACAGAACCCGGTGGCGCCCACGGTGCCCGCTATCGGTCCGGCCAGTACCCAGAGGAGCATGGCCACCGCAGCTGCCGCCGGCCAGAGCCATCGGAGATCCAGGCCGAACCGTGTCAGCCAGTACCGCAAGTGAAGGCGGAACGCAACGGGGAACAAGTCGCGGTTGACCGCGCCGGCACCGGACAGGAACGTGTTGGCGAAGGCGACCCGTTCGGGCGTGAGCACGCCCGACAGGTACGCCTGGTCCATGTACCGTCCGCGTGCTGACTCGCCGCCGAACAGCACAGCCGCATCCGGTTCAAGTGCACTGTCCGACAGCGCCAGTACCCACTGATCCATCGGGTACAGACGCGCGTGGCTGAACACCGCTCCCGCCGTGACTGCCAGCGAACGGTACAGCTCCGCCAGTTCGTTGTTGACATAGCCGTCGGCGCCGGGAAGAGCACAGGAGATGATGCCGCCGGGTTTCAGCACATGCCGCACCTCCCGGTAAAACTCCACCGTGAAGAACCGGTTGATCTGCATAGTCCCCGGCGGCGGCAGGCGCAGGATGATCGCGTCATAGGCGCTCCGGCTCTGTCGCACAAACCGCCGTGCATCGCCCGTGTGCGCCCGTACCCGGCAATCGGCGAGTTCGGGGCGGTACTGCCGCGCCAGGGCAAGGGCCGCGGGATCAAGTTCCACGTAGTCGAGCGTATCGACCCCCCAGCTGAGCGCTTCAGCCACCGCTCCTTCCAGCGCCCCCGATACCAACAGCACATGCAGGTCTGCCGCAGGTGTCTGGGCCAGCACGAAGTGCACCGCCGCTTCCTGGTCTGCAGAGCCCGTGCTCGACGCAAACGGGACACCGTTCTCATAGAAGTTCACCTGTTCTTCCTGCCGCGTGACCACAAGCCTCCCGTAGAGCGACTCCATCACACGAACAACCTCCTGGCCCTCGAACGCCCGTGCAATGCTCACGCGGTCAACCCCCGCCACGGCGGCACAGGCAACCACTGCCGCAGCCACCGCGCACGCGATCAGTCCTGTCAGGTACCGCCGGCCGGTTGCCAGGACAGCGGCAGCCGCAAGGCACAACGCGGCAGGCACGTACAGGGCGCCGTAGGCACCGCATACGAATGCCAGCACGAAGCTGAACAACACGCCCCCGACAACGTCGCCTGCGCTGTCAACGACGTACACCGAGCCCACACCTGCTGCGGCACCGGCACCGCTCAGCATCCGACTGGCGGTAGTCAGCAGATACCCCGCGCACACGCAGTACGGCCCGATGGTCAGGGGGAGCAACAGCACGAGTACCGCAATATCACCGCTGCTGCCGCGCACCATGAACGCGGCCTGGGCCGTCCGCAGCACCACCAGGTGTCCGAACGGCAGGACCGCAGTAAGCACCAGCGCGATCACCAGCACCCGTCCCGGCTCGCCCCACCCCCGTCGTCCCACCCACGACCCACAACCGGTCAGCAGCAGCCACGCGGCGATACTGACACCCATCACCAGTTCGTTGCCGTCGAACACGCTCAGCAGTTCGCGCACGAGCGTGATCTGCGTAATCACGGAAGAGATGCCCAGGGCCGTGATCCCGAGCACCGTTCGCCACTCCCGTCGCACCAGGGTGCTCAGCGGTTCCTGGCCCTCCGCAACCGGGCCATGCATCACGTCCTCCTCTGGTAGGTTCCCTCCAGCCAATGTATACTATACGGTAGGCGGGCGGCGCGGACGGGCCGGCATAATATTGCCTCCCGCAAGCCGTAGTCCGGTGTGCCCAGAGTCAGCGACCGGGGGTATGTTATGCCCAGAGCGATGTGGAGTGTGGCAGTGGTGTGTGCCGTGGCAACGCTCGCCGTGGCGCAGACAGAAGATGCCTACGAGCAGAGCGAAACCGAGGTGTCCCGTTCGCTGCTGGACCCGTCCCGGTTCTCGATGAGCCACAGTCTGAGCTTCGGAATGAGTGGTTCGAGCTCCTCGAGCCTCAAGTCGCAGAGCCTCTACTCAACGATGATATCCTACCGTTTCGCCAGGCCGGTCACGCTTACGCTTAACTTCGGCCTGCCGATTCACTCGACCTACACCTCGGCCGGCAATCTGAACTGGGAGAATATCGAGTCGCTCGAGTACTTCAGGAACATGCCGTTCGACGTGTCGCTGTCATGGCAACCGCGTGAAGACATGATCCTGCGGCTGAATGTGTCCCGCCACACGACCGAAAGCCTGTACTATCACAACCTGATGTACGGGGAGCCCTACGGGTTCTACCGCGGGCAGGAGTAGCAATCGCGCCACCTAGCGGAGCATCCTCCGCTTAAGCATCATGCCGGTCTTCTGCCACAGTTCCTTGGGCTCCACGGGTTTGCCCTTGCGCAGCCTGAACCCCCGCTTGGCCTCCTCGATCGCCTCGTCAATCTCCTCCCTGCTGAGATTGTAGGTCATCTCGAAGTGCTCGTAGAGGTGCTCCCGGGTGGGCCACAGAAAGACAGTGGTACGCTGGAACTGCTTGGCATGTGTCTTTGACTGCATACGGCCGATTCTCCTACACGATCAGTATACCATTGCGGACTCGCACCTCGTCAAGCAACCGCCGCCCCCAGCCGGGTGCGACTCACGATGACCTTCGCCACATCCTGCTCTCCCGCGAGGGTCTGCGCAACCGCATGCCCCGCCTGCGCACTGTCAACCAGCCCCACCAGCGTCGAACCCGAACCGCTCATCCACGCCGCGCCGCACCCGCAGGCGCGCAGCCGTCCGCTCAGCCGCCGCAGGGCGGGGATCCTGCGGAAGACCGAGTGCTCGAAATCGTTGTGTGCGTTCGCGGCCACGGCCGCGGCATCCGCCCTCGCCAGCGCGCGGCACATCGCCTCCGTGGCGCTGCGGTGCCTCCCCGTCTCCGCGTAGTCTATCGCCGCATACGCTTCACGCGTCGATACCCCGAACGTCGGTACAACCAGAACGAAGTCGAGTTCCAGCGAAGAATCGATACGCTCCGGTTCGCCCTCCGCCTCGCGGTCAAACGCGCTGCCTCCCACGAAGTAGTAGGGCACATCCATGCCCAGCTCCCGCGCCAACGCCATCAGCCGCTTCCGCCGTACCCGCAGGTTCCACAGGCGGCACACCATCGCGAGCGTCGTGGCCGCGTTCGCACTTCCCCCCGCGAGCCCGCCCATTACCGGTATCCGCTTCTCGATCTCGATGTCCACCTGGCGGTCGATACTGAACCGTTCCTGCAGCAGTCGCACGGCGCGCACGCACACGTTCGACTCGTCGCAGGGCACCGCGGGATCATCGCACCGTACGCAGGTACGGCTGCACTCCGACACGCGGACCGTGTCGTGCAGATCGACAAGGTGCTTGACAGCTGCAAGTTCGTGGAACCCCGCCCGCGGGCCGTCCGGCAGCCGGCGCACGATATCGAGCGCAAGAGTAACGCGCGTGTAGGAATTGCTCTCCAGAGAAGCCATGCGTCTGCTCCCGTCGCACAAAATACACCCCCCCTTCGGGCCTTGACCTCTTCTCTCTCCCGTGATACAATGGAAAAGCACAGTGCGGGAAACCGACCGCCTTCTGCACAGGGAGTACGCATGCCACGGGCTGACGTAGCCGGAAAACACGCGCACGAGAAACGACGCTCCACCCGAGTCGCGACCGAGGGTGTGACGGTGGAGATCTACACCGCCGAGGGCGAAACCACTTCGCCGCAGATCTGCGATATCACCAACCTGAGCCAAGGCGGGATGTTGTTCCGCTGCGACCGTGCTTACCGCATTGGACAACTGCTGCGGCTCACCTTCCTTGTTCCCGATTCGATGGTGGCGGTCCGGACTGATGCCGTCGTCGTGCACGAGCGGATCGACATGTCGGGCCGGTATGCCGGGGTGCGTTTCGCCAAGCTCGGCATCCCCGAACATGCTTCGCTGCAGCAGTTCATCCGCAACCGTCAAAGCAACTGAGACATCGCCCAGCGGATCTCCGTTCGCATGACACCACCTATGGCGCCCGTCACGCGGACCACGCGCCCGACCGTCTCCACGCGTGCCGGCCCTGCGCGGCGGCCCCGGAGGTCATATGACCGGCCGCTCAGCGCCCGCGTGGGACTCGCGTTCGCAACATGCCACACAGCGGTGCCGGCCGTCACGCCTACCGGCGGCAGCGAAGGCTCTACGGATACGGTTTGCTTCCAGTGCGCCCAGGGGATCGCGACGTTGATCCCCGTAATCATCCAGTTGTCATGGCAGATAATCCAGTCGGTCGTGGGAAGCGGCCCCGGGCCATCAGGGTCGGCCGCCCGGAGGTAGCCGACACCGCTCACCGCATGCCCGATCCCCTCCGATCCGTCAAGCCCGTTGTAGGTCTCCGGCGGGTCGTGGCTCTCCGAGACCTCTTCCCCCCACGTGTAGAACTCGATCGGCTCGCCGGTCGAATCATCCGGGGCCATGAACCCCGACGGCAGTGGGTTCCAGTATCCGAAAGACACGATGTCGGGGCGCCCCGAGTCTATCTCGGCCGCGTGCCAGTTGAAACCTACCGAGGAGTCCACACCCGTGATCCAGTCGTACCCGAGCTTGCCCGCGGGAAGCGAGGGAGGCGGTGTGGTGAACAGGGAAACGCTGTCCCACCGTGCGAACTCCAGGACGCCGACCGCGATGTCGCCGTTGTACGTCCCTGGCGCCGGCGACATCACCGTGCCGTTCATGCGCGAGGGGCTGCCCCAGTCATCAGTGTCCATGAAATAGAACAGGTAGTCGGCAACGGTCGCACCGGCAAAGCCGGCGCATACCTGCAGCGCGTTGGTGTGCGCCATCACTTGGTCCCAGTACACGGCGATGTTGGCCGCGGAAGCCGGCGCGCAGGCGTTCATGCCGGGGTTTCCTATGGAACTCCCGATCGGCTGATTGACATCGGGCACATTGGGGATCAGCACGGCCCGGGCCGCCTGCGCCAACAGCATCGCGACGAGTACGGTTGACTGCATGCGAAAAGCGTTCATCATGTCTCCACCACTGAGAGTCTTCGCGGGATCAACCAGATGCTGGTTCCGGAGGGAGTCTGCCAACAATATAGGGAACGGCAGTCGCCAGTGCAACGATCTCTGCCGCCATGAGCCATTTTTCCTGCAGTATGCGCATCCTCCACACATCCGACTGGCACCTCGGAAGAACGCTCTATGGCCGACGGCGCTACGAGGAGCATCAACGGTTCCTCACCTGGCTCTGTGAGCGCGTGGAGGAGGAGCAGCCGGACGCGCTGCTGGTGGCCGGTGACGTGTTCGACACGAGCGCTCCGGGCAATCGGGCGCAGGAACTCTACTACGACTTCCTCAGCCGTGTTGCCGAGTCGCCCTGCCGTCTCGTGGTAATCACGGGCGGTAACCACGACTCCCCCGCGTTTCTCAACGCCCCGCGGCAGATACTTCGCTCGGTACGTGTCCACGTGGTAGGCTGCATGTCGGAGTCGCTCAGGGATGAAGTTCTCGTGCTGTGCGACTACGCCAACCAGCCCCAACTCGTGGTATGCGCCGTGCCCTACCTTCGTGACCGCGACGTGCGCACGGTCGAACCCGGCGAGACCGTTCAGGACAAGGCGCGCAAGCTCCTCTACGGAATCCAGAGTCACTACGCGCACGTCCTCAGGGCCGCGGCGCGGGTGCGCGAAGGCCGCGAGATGGAGGTGCCGGTGGTAGCGATGGGGCACCTGTTTACGCAGGGGGCACGGACCGTTGACGGTGACGGGGTGCGCGAGCTGTATGTCGGATCGCTCGCGCATGTGGATGCCGAGACGTTCCCACCCCAGCTTGCCGACTATGTCGCGCTCGGCCATCTGCACATCGCCCAGGAGGTCGGCAACGACACGACGCGGCGGTACTGCGGCTCGCCCATTCCCATAGGGTTTGAGGAAGCCGGGCAGGAGAAATGTATTCTCAAGATTGACTTCGACTACGTGACACCGGTGGTCAGCACTATTCCTGTCCCCGTGTTTCAGAGGCTCGCGCAGCTTCGCGGTTCGTGGGAAGAGATCGCGGCCCGTATCACCGCGCTTCGCGACGCGGGCGAGAGCGCCTGGCTCGAGGTCGTCTACGAAGGCGACGAGATCGCCGCCGACCTGCGCGAGCGCGTCGAGTCGGCCGTGGCGGGAAGCGCGCTGGAGGTGCTGCGCGTGAAGAACACGCGCGTGGTGGAGCAGGCGCTGCGCGGCGCGACCCCCGAAGAAGACCTTCAGCAGCTTGGTGTCAGCGATGTGTTCGCGCGCTGCCTCGATGAGCACGAAGTGCCCGAGGAGCAGCGCGAGGAACTCGAGGCCGCGTACGCCGAGATCGTGTCGGGCCTGGCTCAGAGCGAGGAGGACACGCCCGACATCGCCGCGGCGCAACCCGGTGGCGAGCAGGAGGCCCCCGAGTGAAGATCCTGCGCATCCGGTTCGCCAACCTCAACTCGCTTGCCGGCGAATGGACCATCGACCTCACGCACGCGGCGTTCCGCGCCGACGGGATCTTCGCGATCACCGGCCACACGGGCGCGGGCAAGTCCACCATCCTCGACGCCATCTGTCTGGCCCTGTACGGCCGCACCCCGCGCCTCGACCGGGTTACGAAGAGCAGCAACGAGATCATGTCGCGCCAGACCGGCGAGTGCTTCGCCGAAGTAGTGTTCGAGGCCGGGCAGAAACGTTACCGCAGCCACTGGAGCCAGCACCGCTCGCGGCGCAAGCCCGACGGGGCCCTGCAGCAACCGCAGCAGGAGATTGCCGACGATGCCACCGGAGAACTCCTCGACACGAAGCTGCGCGGCGTCGCCGGGCAGATTGTGGAAGTCACCGGGATGGATTTCGAACGGTTCACCCGTTCGATGCTGCTGGCGCAGGGAGGGTTCGCCGCGTTCCTGCAGGCGGCCGCCGACCAGCGTGCACCCATCCTCGAGCAGATCACGGGAACCGCGGTCTACAGCGACATCTCGATGGCCGTACACGAACGATGCGGCCGCGAGCGCACGGCTCTGCAGCAGCTCCACCTGCAGCTCTCCGGCATCCCGGTCCTTTCGGAGCAAGCCGAAAAGGAATTGCGTGACGCCGTACTTGTGCAGCAGTCCCTCGAAGCGGGGCTCAGGCAACGCGAAGACACGCTCCACCAGCACCGGGCCTGGCTCGCACGTCTGGCCGAACTCGAGGCCGAACGTGTGCGGCTTGCAGAGCAGCGGGCCAACCACGGGATGCTCGAAGAGCGCTTCGGCCCGCGCCGCGAAGCGCTTCAGCACGCCACTGCCGCGCAGGCCATCGAAGCGGATGTCGAGCGCACACTGGCCCTTCGGACCGCCCAGGCAGACGAAACCGCGGCGCTGGAGACCTGCCGCGCCTCGCTGCCGAAGAGGCAGGAAGCGCTCGAAGACGCGTTGCGGGAGTGCAGGGAAGCCGAGCTGAAATTGAGCGGCATGCGTGAAGCGCAACACCGGGAAACCGAAACTATCCGTCGCGTGCGCGCCCTCGACCAGAGCTCGCTGGAGACCCGCGAGCAGGTCGCGGCTGTCGACCAGGACAGCACCCAACTGCAGCGTGCGCGCAAGACTTGCCTCGACCGCATCGACCAGCTCCAGTACTCGCTCGACAGGCTCAGCCGCCAGCTCACGACCATCGAGCGCTACCTCGCGGAGAACACGCGTGACGCGGGCCTGGTTGCCGAGTTCGCAGCGATTCAGCGTGCGTTCGATTCGCTCCGCGAACGCGATGGGCGCCTCCGCAAAGCGACGCACGAACACGGCATCGCCGCACGCACGCACGACCAGTGCGACGTGGCACAACGGCAGGCGGAACACGCGCACACGAAAAACGCCGCCGGCCTCGGTAAGCAAGAGGCCGCGGTACAGGCCGTAGTGGAAGAGATCACACGCACCCTGCAACAACGCACGCCCATGGGCTGGCGCGACGACATGGAGCAGTGGCAGGAGCGCCGCCGCCTGCTCGAGCGCGCCCGCCAGTCACTCGAAGAGCAGGCTACTGCCGGCGAGGCGGCTTCGCAGCACCAGAAGCAGCTCGAGCAGCTGCAGCGGGAGCTGCAGGACGTCGATCGCGACACGCGGAGCCTTGCGGAGCAGCAGCAACGGTGCGTGTGCGATGTCGCCACGCTCGAGAAGCAGATGGAGCTTGTCCTGCGCATCCGCAACCTCGAGGCCGAACGCGCGCTCCTTGTCGAGGGAAAGGAGTGTCCGCTGTGCGGCGCCACGCAGCACCCGTACGCGAAGGAGGGCCCCCCTCCTGAGATGTGTTCCACCGAGGAAGACCTGGCGAAAGCGCGCGCCGAGCAACAGCGCGTCTCCGAGGACCTCGCCGCTCTGCGCGTGCGGCATGTGGAACTGAGTTCGTTGGCCGAGCAGACACTGGCCGCGGGGCAGAACGCCGCCGAAGCAGCCGCTCGGCACGGCACGACTGCCCAGGAGCTCCTGCAAGCGCTCAAGATTCGCGAGCAGCCCCGGCACCAGCTCCCACGCGTAGTGGCCGAACACGCCGCCGCCGGCGCCGAGATCACGCGCCACGCGGACACGCTCGCCCGCGCGGCCGAGCTCGAGGCGAAGCGCGCGGCCGCGCAGAAACCCCTCGACGAGGCACGAGTGCAGTACGGCATGTCGGAGAAAGCGCTCCAGGTTGCCACCCACGAGCTTGGCCTCGCCGAGGCCGCGCTGAAACGACAGACACAGCTGCGGGACGAACTCGAGGAGCAGCTGCGCACTGCGCTGGTCGACACAGCCGCGATGATCCGGCCGTATGGCGTCAGCTCGGTTTCGATGGCCTCCCTCGACCAGGTACTCGCACGGCTCGCTCAGCAGCGCACGCAGTGGGAAGCGATGCAGGAGCAGAAGCGGGCCAACGACGCGCAGGCAGCCGAGCTGCGCAAGGACAGTGACGTGCAGAGGGCGCACGTCGAACGCCTCGATGCCAGCATGAAGAACCTGCGCGAGCGACGGGAGCAGCTCGAACGAAGTATCGGTGGTCTGCAGGAGCAGCGCAAGACGCTGTTCGGCACGCGTGACCCGGCGAAGGAGGAGGCCGCGACCGAGCAGATGGTGACTACGCAGGGCAAGGAAGTGGAGGAGCGCAGGAACACGGCAGGCAGGCGGGAGCACGAACTGGGGACGCTGCAAGAGCAGGTTCGCTCGCTCACCGAGTCCACCACCAGGCGCGCCGGTACGCTCAGCACTGCCGAGACCGCCGCCGCAGAACTGCTTCGGCAGGCGGGTTTTGCCGATGAGGCCGCGTTTCAGGCAGCGCGCCTCGGCCGCGAGAAGCTCGAAGCGCTTGCTGCCGAGGCAAGGAAGATGGACGAGGAAGCCGGACGCCTCGAAGCGCTGCGTGCGCGTAACGCGGAGGACATTGAGCAGGAACGGGAACGCGCGCTTACCGAGCAGACCGCCGAGGAACTCGAGACCGAACTGCAGGGCTGCGAACAGGACCTGGGACGCGTGCGGGAAGAGCTGGGCCGGGTGAAACACCAACTGAAGCAGGACGAGCAGTATCGCGCCGAGTCCGCCGGGCTCGCAGCCCGCATCGAGGCCCAGGAGGCCGAACACACGAAGTGGAGCGGGCTCGACGCGCTCATCGGGTCGGCCGACGGCAAGAAGTTCCGCAACTTCGCGCAGGGGATCACGTTCGAACAGCTCATCGGCCACGCCAATGCCCGGCTACGCAACATGACCGACCGCTACCTGCTGGTACGCGACACCGCCGCTCCCCTCGAACTCAGCGTGATCGACAACTACCAGGCCGGCGTGGTCCGCTCCACCAAGAACCTGTCGGGTGGCGAGAGTTTCCTCGTGAGCCTGTCTCTCGCCCTTGGCTTGTCCCGCATGTCGAGCCGCAACGTGCCGGTGGATTCGCTGTTTCTCGACGAAGGGTTTGGGACACTCGATGAAGAAGCTCTGGAAACGGCGCTCGACACCCTCGCGAACCTCCACGAAGAGGGCAAGCTGATCGGCGTCATCTCGCATGTGCCGGCGCTCAAGGAGCGCATCGGGGCGCGCATCCAGGTCAGCCGGGTGCGCGGCGGGCGCAGCGTAGTGAGTGGCCCGGGGTGCCGGCGCGAGGATGGCGGCGCCGAGCCTGTTGAGCCTGCTGCTCCTGCACTGCGCGGCGGCGAGCTGACCGAAGCCCTGAAGTACGCCCGGCCCGACTTCTTCACCACCGTTCGCTCTGCAGCGCCGTCTCGTGCGCCGGCACCGGCTCCCCCCACTCCCTCCAGCACGGCTCCGCCCCAGGATTCGGATACACGAAGTCTTGACGCGGTGGAGCTGCAGGGCCCCGGCAGCGAAGGTGGCGCGGCAATCGCAGAGGAGCAGACAGTGCAGGACTGGTCAGAAGGAGAAGCGGGGGACGCCACGAGTTGAATCCCGCGCGGCAGTCATTTCCCCACAAACGCCAGTGTCCGTTTCACCACCGACTCCACGTCCAGGCCGATCTCCTTGTGCAAATCGCCAATCGTCCCGTGCGACACGAATGAGTCGGGGTAACCCAGCGGAAGGATCCGGCACGCGCTGTGCGGGGCGACGTCGCTCAACAGCTCCATCAGCGAACTGCCAAAGCCGCCCGCAACGCTGTTTGGCTCCAGAGTCACTACGTGAGCATACGTGCTGAACAGCGTGCCATAGAACGAGTGATCGAGGGGTTTGACACAGCGCGCATCGATCAGCGCAGCCTTCAGCTTGTGCCCGTTCAGCGCATCGGCCACCTCACTGGCAACGCCGAACATGTGGCCCACCGACACGATCGCCAGCTTCGAGCCCTTGCGGATCTGCTCAGGCGAGAGCACGACCGCCCCGAAATCCTGCTGCACCGCAACCCCCCGGCCCGGCCCGCGCGGGTAGCGTACGAACACCGGCCCGGTAAGGTGCATCACCGCGGTGTAGAACATCTGGCGAAGCTCGTTCTCGTCGCGCGGCGCCAGTACCGTCACCCCCGGTATACTCCTCACGAACGAGAGGTCAAACACCCCGTGGTGCGTGGGTCCGTCGTCGCCCACGAGCCCTGCCCGGTCGACCGCGAACACCACGTGAAGCCCGTCCAGTGCCACATCGTGAACGATGTTGTCGTAGGCCCGCTGGAGAAATGTCGAATACACCGCGACCACCGGCACGCAGCCCGCGCGCGCCAGTCCCGAGGCGAATGTCACCGCGTGCCCTTCCGCAATGCCGACATCGAAGAACCGCTCCGGAAACTCGTCCCTGAACATCGACACCTTCGTCCCATCCGGCATCGCCGCCGTAATCGCCACCACGCGCTCGTCCTGGCGGCCGATGTCGAGCAGCGCCCGCCCGAACACCTCGCTGTACGACGGCGCCCCGCCGGCCGTGTTCACCGACGTGCCCGTGCTGCGCGAGAACGAACCGACGCCGTGGAACCTCGTCGCGTCATCCTCGGCAAACGAGTACCCCTTGCCCTTGCGTGTCTGCACGTGCACAATCGTCGGCCCGTGGGGCATGTCGCGCACGTGCGTAAACAGCTCGATCATGTCTTGTATGTTGTGCCCGTCTATCGGTCCCAGGTAGCGTATGCCCATGTCCTCGAACAGCCGTCCAGGCACCACCACCCGTTTCAGCGCATCATCAATACTGCTCACCGCCGCACGGATACTCTTGCCGAGATCGAACCTGCCCAGCCGCCGCCAGATCTCGTCCTTCAGTTTGGCGTAGCGCTCGTCCGTAATCACACGGGTCAGGTAGCGCGACAGCGCGCCCACGTTCCGCGAGATCGACATCTCGTTGTCGTTCAGCACGATGATGAGATCGGTGTCCGTGTTCCCCGTGTTGTTCAGCCCTTCCAGCGCCAGGCCCCCCGACAGCGCGCCGTCACCGATAACCGCAACCACCTTGTGTGTCTCCCCTCTCATGTCACGCGCCAGTGCCAGGCCGAGCGCGACGGAGATACTGGTGGACGCATGACCGACCGACACCGGGTCGTATTCGCTCTCTGAAGACCGAGGGAACCCGCTCAGTCCACCGTGCTGCCGAAGCGTGTGGAACAACTCGCGCCGTCCGGTCAGCATCTTGTGCCCGTACGCCTGGTGTCCCACGTCCCACACGATCTTGTCGCTGGGCGTGTTGAACACGTAGTGCAGCGCGATGGTCAGATCGAGCGACCCGAGACTCGGTGCGAGGTGGCCGCCATGCCTGCTGACTACGTCGATCATGAAATCGCGCGCCTGCTCAGCCAACTCGGGGAGTCGCTCGAGCGGGAGCGCACGGAGATCTTCGGGACAGTTGATACTCTCGAGGAGTGCGTGGTCCATGGGCAACGAAAATAGCTCTCAGGGCACCGTCATCTGGGCGTGTGCCCGGAACGCGCCCGCACTCGCGGGCGCCGCGCACCGTGCTTTGCGCTGCAATTGCGACACGCAACCCCGCGATTTCCACCTCAATCACTGCCGCAACAGCACCGTCGTTTCCACTCTCCTCGAAGTACTTTCCCTGCCAGACCCTATGGCTGCGGAACCCTTCTCCTTTGCTGTCGCTCACACCGCCCACGGCACCGCCGCACGCGCCGGCACACTTCTCACACCCCACGGCTCCGTCGAGACGCCCGTGTTCATGCCGGTGGGAACGCAGGCCACAGTCAAAGCCATGTCACCCGAGGAACTGCGTGCCGGCGGTGCACAGATTATCCTCGCCAACACCTACCACCTGCACCTCCGCCCCGGCTCAGACATAATCGCAGAGGCCGGCGGACTGCATCGGTTCGAATCGTGGGACCGTGCCATGCTTACCGACAGCGGCGGCTACCAGGTGTTCAGCCTGCAGGACATTTCGAAGATCACCGATGAAGGCGTGTCGTTCCAGTCGCATCTCGACGGCAGCCGTCACTTCTTCTCGCCCGAGCGTGCGGTGGAAATCCAGCGGGCGCTGGGCGCGGACGTCATCATGGCATTCGACGAGTGCCCGCCCTCGGATGCCCCCGCGGAACAGGTGGCGGCAGCGGTCGAACGAACCGTCCGCTGGGCAGTGCGGTGCGCCGAAGCGCACGCCCGACTGCCATTCGCCCACGGGTATCCGCAGGCGATGTTCCCGGTGGTGCAGGGCGGAACCGTGCGCGCACTTCGCGAACGCTGCGTCAGCGCACTCGTGCAACTTGACGCACCCGGGTATGCTGTCGGCGGATGTGCGGTGGGGGAAGCCAACGAGGTGATGCACGACGTGGTACGGAGCACGGCAGCCATGCTGCCTGCCGACAGGCCGCGCTACCTGATGGGAGTCGGGATGCCGCAGGATATCCTCGAGTGCATCGACCGGGGCGTCGACCTCTTTGACTGCGTGCTTCCGACACGCTGCGGTCGCACCGGCACCGCGTTCACCTCGCGCGGACGGGTGAATATCCGCAACGCGCAGTACGCACGCGATTTCGGCCGCGGTCTCGACCCCGACTGCCGCTGTCCTGCCTGCACCGGCTTCAGCCGGGCGTACCTGCGGCACCTGGTGATGGCGGGTGAGATTCTCGGCATACGGCTGATGACTCTGCACAACACCCACTTCTTTCTCACCCTTGCCCGCACCGCACGGCAGCGCATCCTTGACGGGACATTTGCCGAATGGAAGGCGCACGCCCTCTCGGCCATGGGTCCCGTGCGCACCGGCGAGCCTTCGCCATCGTCGCGTGCCACCGCTCGTGCCCGGAGGGCCGCGCGCCGGGGCGACAAACCAGAGGAGCAGAACGCGGAGCGCGCGGGTTGACACAGTGCAGGAAGGTATCGCGAGTGCCTACGCGATCCGCGTTGTCTGCCGGTGGACTATCATCGCACCCACGCGCATGAACCCCTTGCCGGTGCGCTCCCAGGTGATATCGCCAAGCAGCGCGTGCGCCATCAGGTAGCCGGTGGTGTTCCAGTCGGGGATGCACGCGCTGATACCGTGCTCGTAGAATGCCGGATTGTTCTCAAGCGAGAGTATCGAAAGCTCTCCCGGCACTGCAACGCGCTCCTGCCGGGCCCACTCCAGTGCGGCCACTGCCTGGCGGTCGCTGTTGAACACCCACAGGCCGCGCGGCACCCTGCCGAACAGGACCGGCCGACCGCCGCGCACGTCGATCTCAGCCTCCACCTCCTGCAGTGGCGTGTAGTGGTACTTCCCCACGATCGCGTCCTTGCGGTAGTCGGGTACCGTGTGCTGACGGAACTCCTCCAGGAACGTCTCCCGTGTCAACCCGGCCACGGTGCTGGTAACCGTGATTCGTGTGGCAAATGACGGGTCGAACGAGCGCAGTTCGGTACGTGTCTTCAGAGGAATGAACAGCTCGAAGAGATTGCTGCCGTCGTAGTCCATGAAGAAGTAAGCCTGGCGCGTTCGCGTGCTGTTCATGTGGTGCACGATGGTCCGTGCAAGCATGGTGTGCAGGTTCCCACGCGCCACCATGGCTGTGCCGCGTGGAAGTTTGCGGTAGTCGGCCGTGTCCACCACCGCCAGCAGCGGCACGCGCTCGCCCGTGCGCGGGCGCTGGAGAGCCTCCAGGAATGGTTCGAGGAGGTCGACGTCACCCTCCTGGAGCCACGCCAGCACCACCCCTGAGGGCCAGCGTGCCTCACGCCGCCATCGCTCGAGCAGGTGGGCGGCAGAGCGGTACGAGTCGTAGTGCACCACCAGGCCGTGGTCCGCCAACTCCTTCTCCATAGCCCTGAACGCCAGGCCCATCTCCCCGCCGCCGAACAGCTCCGCGAAACCGGCCGACGGCGCCTTCAGCACATGCACTTCACTCCCCTGGCGGTACTTCACCAGTGAAGGGAACGAGCCGACCCAGCACGTCTTTCCTACCCGCACGACATGTGTCTGCGACTCCAGCCGGCGGTATGCGGCAATGACCGTACGCGGGGCAACACTGAACTGGCGGCTCATGAACTTCACCGACGGCAGCGCGTCACCCTTGCGCAACGCACCGCTCGTAATCGACTGCTTCACCGCGTCCACGACGGTCTCCACCGACGAGACTGCCTCGGGGGGCTCGGGAGAACGCTGTTCCTCCAGCGGTGCCACGAACGTGCCGCGGCGGGGGATGCGGACGATGCTGCCCGCCTTGTGATACTTGTCAAGGATTCGCGAGACCGTTATCGGCGCGAGGGACCAGGTGCGGGCCAGCTGGGCCGTGGTGGGGAGCCGCGCACCGGGCCGCCGCGACTTCAACTGCCGGTCGAGCCACTCGACGAGCCGCTGCGACGGCTTCATGCGCACGGGTCCCTTCTGATATATGACATAAATGATATCAATATGTCCCCAATATACACAAACCTGGCATGACGAGGGGCGACGGGGCTGCTACGTTACACTATTGGAAGGGGCGCCCTCTCCAGTACGCCGCTTTACAGGTGTGCACGCATGCGCACGACGGGCAACGTGCGGCGGCAGGAGTCCAGAGAGAACCGGAACCGTAGATTGGAGGGGGCTATGAAACGAATCACCGTATCGCTCGTGTGTGCCTTCGTCGCAGTTTCAGCGCTCAACTCGCTGGCTGTCGACGGTGTCGCGGTGGGGGTACATTCTACCTACACCCACGCCTACGGCTGGCACTTCGGCAACATCAAACGGTTCATCATCACCAACAATGTCCCCGACGGCGGCACGGTCATCTACTCGGCCTCCAACGGCCAGCGGGCCCGCTGCGTGAGTATCAGCCCGCGCGGATCGCGCGTCGCGTTTATCCGCGAGGACGGCAAGGTCTGCATCAAGAGCATCGAGCCGGGCGGCACGGTAGCCGTGCTGGCAAGCATCCCCAAGGACTCCTGGATTGACTGGCCCACCGAGAACTATGTCTACTATGTCAACCAATGGCAGGGCAACGAACTCTGGCGCGTGAACACCTCGGGCACCCCGAGCCCCTCACGGGTCGCCACCGGCCTTCAGAGCGCGATGCAGTTCAGCGTCGACAGTTCGTGCACCAGGGGCACGGCGGTCACCTGCTGCTACTCGGCCCGCTCCTGGACTCTCAGCGGAAGCAGCATCACGCTTGCGACCAACAACGGCGGCTGCGGCGCGGGCATTTCGCCCAGCGGTCGCTATTTCACCAACAACCAGGGCGATCACGCCTCGGTGAGTATCCGCAATTTCGACGGTTCACAGCTGCACTTCTTCCGGTCGAGCAACTGCAGCAACGCCGGCAGCAACTGGAACCGCAACCGTTGGTCGGCCAACTCCGACGACTGGGTGAGTTTCACGCAGGGCACGCCGTACCAGCTCGATGACGGGCATCATCAGGTGCTGTACAAGAAGGACGGCTCGCAGTGCATCCAGGTGCAGCCCTACCAGGGCGGCGTCTACTATGAAGGCGACGATTTCTGGGTTGGCCGCCTGGGCCCCGTTCCTCCCGCAATCAACCTGAGCACCTCGTCGCTGGCGTTCAACGCCGATATCGGCGGCGGCAACCCGTCCAACCAGGTCGTGAGTGTAAGCAACGGCGGCGACGGCACACTACCGACGCTGTCGGTCAGTGAAGACGCCGGGTGGCTGAACGTGAGCGTGAGCGGCAGCGGCAACACACAGACCCTCACCAACAGCGTCACTATCGCGGGCCTCGCGGGGAATGTCTACAACGCAACCGTCACGGTGTCGGGATCGAATGTCAGCTCGGCCCAGTACACGGTGCGCCTGACCGTGGTTGCGCCACCGGTTCTCTCAAGCATCGCGGTCACACCGGCAACGGCATACGTTCAGCCGGGCAACACCCAGCAGTTCTCTGCTTCAGGCAGGGACCAGTACAACAATGCGTTCAGCCTGGGCGCGGTCACCTGGAGCGTGAGCGGCGGCGGCACAATCTCTGCGGCTGGACTCTTCACAGCAGGCACCGCCGAAGGCGGCCCGTATGTGGTCACCGCGACATCGGGGACGGTATCGGGTACCGCCCAGGTCTCGGTCGCCATGGCGCCGCCGGTACACCTGAAGGTGAACTGCGGCGGATCCGCCACAGACGACTGGGGGTCAACGGCCGCCTATGTGAGCGGCGGCGCGGACTTCACGTTCGGTGGCACGCACGACATCGCCGGAGTCACCGACCCTGCACCCAACACGGTCTACCAGACAGTGCGCCACCAGGACCACACGTACAGTTTCCCGGCCAGCGCAGTGCCGAACGGCTCCTACACGGTCAGACTGCATTTCACCGACTCCTACGACGGTGACAGGCGCATGGACTACACCATCGAAGGGGTGAAGGTGCTGGACGACTTCAACATCACCGATGCGGCTGGAGGGACCAACAAGGCGATCGTGCGCGAGTTCGAGGTGAGTGTCGCTGACGGCAACGGCATGCAAATCGTGTGCAGCAAAGACCAGGGCAACGACGTGTTCGAGGCCGCTATCGAGATCATCGGCGGCTCGTCCACCACACCCCAGCGTCCCCCGGTGAAGGTGGTTGCGCCCAACGGCAGCGAGACCTACCACATCGGCGATACCCTGACTGTCGTCTGGGAGTGGGACACCGCACTCACCGGCGGCATCGCGGTGTTCCTGTCGGTCGATGACGGTGAGACGTTCACGATCATCACGCCCGCCTCGGTGCCCTCCAACGACGCGGGCAGTGTCCGCGGGAGTTTCTCCTGGGTCATCCCGCCCACACTTGGCGGCATGTCGTCGGTATCGGGCAACTGCATCGTACGCGTGAACGAGTACACGCTGATGGACCTGAAGGATTACTCCGATGCCGCGTTCAGTATCGCCGCCAGCGGTGTTACCGGCGTGTCGTGGAACGCGCGGCGTGACGATCTCTTCGCGCTCAACCGCACTGCCGGCACGCTCTCGCTCGCGGTCCGTGCCGCGGGCAGTCACGAAGTGACTGTGTGCCGTCTGGACGGTACGGTGCTGGCGCACCACCGCGGCACTGCACCCGCGACACACGCGGTAGACGGCGGGTACGTACCTGGTGCGGGCGGTGGTTGGCGGCAAGGTGATCGAGCGGTCGTTCACGGTCGTGTCGAGACGCTAGGCGCCGCGGCCCGGCCCCCAACCACCCCCCGGAAGGGTCGCCGGCGTGTGCAGGGTCCCCTGTCCAAGAGACAGGGGACCCTGCTGTCTCTGCGGAAGCATGGGGGATCGAAATGACACCATTCAGTGCAAACAGGATAGCAACTGACACTTCCCGTGGGGCTGCTCGCGGCATACCTTTGTGGCAAGGCTCAGCGCACGAAGGAGGGCGTCAGCGTTCATGGCTCACGGTTATGTACCGTCGTACCCCCCCAAGCGACGGCAGTACACTCACCGAGAGACCCTCAGTCGCCGGAACGCAGACACTTCCTGAGTAGTTCTTGCATACGAGCCATGGCCCTCCGACCCCCCGGTCGGAGGGCCGATTCTTTTTCTGGCACACTCCCGGATGTAACTTGCATATGAACGTCTGCGGCGCCCAACCGGGGAGACCATGGTGATAGAAACCATCGAACGCATCAACAGCGCAGTCAACGGATTCGTCTGGGGCCCGCCCATGCTGGCTGCACTGGTCGGTGCGGGGGTGTTCTTCACCGTGCTGCTGCGCTTCATCCAGGTCGCACGGCTCGGCATGGTGTGGCGCGAGACCATGGGACGTTCGCTCAAGGGCGGCAGAGGAGCCGAAGGTGATATCTCGCCGTTCCAGGCGATGACCGTCGCCATGGGCGGCACGGTGGGTGTCGGCAATATCGCCGGTGTAGCCACAGCGATTGCCATCGGTGGCCCCGGGGCGGTGTTCTGGATGCTCGTGTCGGGTGTGGTAGGGATGGCGACGAAGTTTGCGGAGGTGACCCTGGGGGTGCATTACCGCGTGCGCCGGGAGGGACAGCCCATGATGGGCGGTCCGATGATGTACATCGAGCGCGGCCTCGGAAAGAAGTGGAAGCCTCTCGCGATGGTGTTCTGCGTGTTCGGCGCGCTGGCCGCGTTCGGTATCGGCAACATGGTACAGGCCAACGCAGTGGCAGAGGGACTCGAGTATTTCATGGTCCCCAAATGGGTCAGCGCAGTCGCGCTGATCGTGTTCGTGGGGCTGGTGACGATCGGTGGCATCAAACGTATCGCGCAGGTAGCGATGTTCTGCGTGCCGTTCATGTGCACCCTGTACATGCTTGGCGCATTGGTGGTCATCGTGCTCAACGCGCCCAAGCTCGGGGAAGTGGTCGTGCTCGTACTCCGGCATGCGTTCACGCCGCTGGCAGCAACCGGCGGTTTCGCCGGCGCGGCGGTATGGCTCGCCATGCAGAAGGGTGTCGCACGGGGCGTGTTCAGCAACGAAGCAGGACTCGGAAGCGCGCCCATGGCGCACGCAACCGCGACGGTCGACCACCCGGCACGCCAGGGGCTATGGGGCGTGTTTGAGGTGTTCGTCGATACGATCGTGATGTGCTCCGCCACCGCCCTTGTCATCCTGCTCACCGGCGTGTGGTCCTCGGGCTCCAACGGCGCTACGCTCACAATTGAAGGGTTCAGTACCGTGTTCGGCGGCCCGCTCGGGGCCGGACTCGTGACCTTCTCGATGGTGTTGACTGCCTACGACACGCTGCTGGCCTGGTGTTTCTACGGCGAAACCTGCGCCGCCTACCTGCTGGGCCATGGCAAGACTGTCCGCATGGTGTACCGCATCGTGTGGCTCCCGTTCACGCTCCTGGGAGCACTCGGAAGCCTGACACTCATCTGGGACCTGGCCGATACACTCAACGGTCTGATGGCAATCCCCAACCTGGTTGCGATCGTTGCACTGAGCGGGGTGGTTGTGTCGCTGCTCCGCGGGTTTCTGAGAGGGGACACCTATGCGGCACCCGCCGTCGAGCCGTGATCATCGGCCTCATCGCGAGCGAACCACCTGCGGGAAGCGTGTTTGTCACGTGGTGGTACTGGTACGTGCCGCCTCCGCGACGGAAGAGCGATGCCGCAGCCTGCGCTCCGCCCGGTACATCTCAGCTGGCGCTGCCTGACCCCGTTCGTACAGCCGAAGTAATATTACCGCTTTGGCGCTTCTGGGAGATGTGGCGAAGGGGCTTCCGAACTGCTCACTGCGTACCATAGATATGGCTGCATACGCGTTGCCCTCGACAAGGAGAATTCCCCATGAAGGCCCCCCTGCTGAGAACCTGCATGCTGCTGGCAATGAGCACGGCCCTGACACACCGCGTCTCGGCTGTCAGCATCACTGTCGATCAGGCTGTCACTTACCAGACAATCGAGGGGCTCGGGGCCCAGATGCGCGCCACGAACTGGACGTACCGCAGCGGTCCGTTCTATCTGCCGGTCGACCTTGACAGCGTGCACTTCTACGACTCCGTGGTATTCGATGCGGGATTCTCGATGCTGCGCACGTTTCCGATCGATGATTTTCAGCCGACCGCGGGTGACTACTCGCTCCCTGCCAGCGTGCGCAACGAACTGGCGACCGAAGCGAAGTTCATTGCCGCGGCGGCCCGGCACGGCCAGACAATCCGGTTCCTCTGGACCTGCCTCACCCCACCGCCCTGGATGAAGGCCAACAACTCGTGCTGCATGGTGTCCGACAATGACCCGCTGAACTACCTTCTGCCGGAGTACTATGACGAGTTCGGCACGCACTGGGTGAAACTTCTCGAGATCGCCCGCGACACGTTCGGCTTTGCGCCGTACGCGATCAGCCTGCAGAATGAGCCGCTGTTCAACGAGCCCTACGGCTCCTGCAATTTCACGCTCGGGCCCGGCTGCGGATGGAACGGCGTGTGCTACAACAATATGTTCAGGGTGGCAGCACCGATCATCCATGCCGCATTCCCCGATGTCAAAATCGTCGCTTCAGAGGACCTCAACCGCACGACGGTCGAAGTCAATCTGCGCAACGATCAGGTTTC
>CAZJJT010000006.1:3492-26773 GCA_964546395.1 uncultured Fibrobacterota bacterium | reverse complement strand
CGCTGCGGCGCGAAGGCAAGGCGCAGGCGGTGGAACTGCTGCAGATGGTACTCGCATCGGTGAAGACGACCCAGCGCCGCCTCGAGCTCATCGTGAAGATCGGCGGCTTGTACCGCGATCTCGGACAGTGGCCCAAGGCACTTGAGTTGCTGAAGAGCGCGCCGCGGGACGAAGATTATGCGGACCTTCTGTACCAGGTGGACTTCCTGCGGCTGGAGTGTCTGATGGGTCTGGAGCAGATGGAGGAGTCGCGCGAACTGGTGGAGACGATGCTGAAGGCAAAAGCGTACGCGGCATACGAGCCACCGCTGCTCCTGAAGAAGGCGGTGGTGCTGACAGGGCTCGGCCGGATCGACGACGCGATGGACGTACTGGAGTTCCTGACCGAGCGTCACGAGAGCGCACCGGAGGCCGGGCGGGCGTGGTACGAGCTGGCGGTGATATACCACTACGCCAAGGATGACTTCGAGAAGGCGGCGGAGTGCTACCGCAAGGCGGCCGGTAGTGTCGCGGACTCGCTGGTGGCGCGCACGGCCAGGCGTCGCGCCGACGCCCTTGCTCGTGTCGACACGCTTCGCGTGCGTGCGGAGTCTCCCGTGGATAGTGTCGATTCGGCTCGGACCCCGGCGCAGTGGGCAGCGCTGAGGGGCGAGTTGTTCTGGCTTGAACTGGACCAGCCCGATTCGGCGCTGGCGCAGTACCGGCTGATACTCCAGGATTCGAGCCGCAGTGACACGCTCGGCGCGACGGCGCTGTTCGCCGTGGGGTACCTGAGTCTGCACGCACTCGCCGACACGGCAGCCGCCGACAGCGTGTTCGCCATGCTGCTGAAGCAGTACCCGTCGAGCGAGCACAGTAAACGGGCCCAGATGGAGCTCGGTCGGAAGGTGACGGTTACCACGCGCAGCGACAGCGCTGAGGCGGCGTTTGGGCGGGCCGAGAAGCAATACGTGGAACAGAACGACGCCGTGGGAGCAATTGAGTTGTACCTGCGGGTGTTCAACGACTACGGCGACTGCGACGCAGGGCCGAGGGCCCTGTATGCCGCGGCCTGGCTCAGCGACAACGTGACCTTCTCGAAGGATCTCGCGCAGTTTCTCTACCGCAAAGTCTGCGACCGGTACCCGGCCACCGAGTACTGCGAGAAAGCGTCGCGGCCGCGCCTGAGGGCCGCCGCCGACAGTACCCTCATTCAGCAAGAACTCGAGCGCACCAGGGATGAGCAGGCGCCGGTCAAGCCCGAAGAGAAACGTGGCACACGGTAGGGCAGCGCTGCTGGGCGCCGTCATGCTGCTGGTGGGGCCGTTGGCGAGGAGTGCGCTTCCGGATCTGCTCCGGGTCGAGTACCAGTCACTTCTGCGCGAACTCCGGGACAGTACCCGCAACACGGTGGACATCGAGCTGATCGACCGCGGGCTGCTCTGGTACCGGGCCTGGGGCACGTGGACCATCCCGCACTCGGTGCGGGAGGCCGGGCGTGTGGCCCTCGACTTCGAGAACTATCCCGACGTGTTCCGGCATGTCTATCGGTGCGAACCGGTACGCGAGCCCCGGCGCCTGGTGGCGCCGCTGGGGACGTGGTACCTGGAAGGGCGGGCTGGAATGGCGCGCGTGTGGGCAATCGGCAACGTCGATACATTGCGCTGGAACGCCGACTCCACCGAGATGCATCTCATCGCGAGCCAGAACGAGCACAAGGGGCTGGAGACGATGTGGCGTGAAGTGTTGCCGGGATGGATCAACTTCCGTACGCGGCGGCTGAAGCTCGCCGCATTCGTGGTCGCGCGCGGGGCCGACTCGTGCCGGGTAGGCGTGGTGGCCGAAACCTGGGTGAACAAGCCCATGCCCGAGTGGCTGGTGAAGTTCGCCGTGCAGTTGGTGCTTCCCCGCCTCCTGCAGGACCTCGACCTGGCTGTCGCCCGCACGGCCCCGCCGATCCCGCCGGCGCGCAAGCGATGGTGGTTCTGGTAGCGCCTACGGGCCCACCACCACTTCTTCTCCGTCAACCATCACGAAGTTCACCGATGCATCTTCGGTGACCAGCTCCTCAAGCAGGTCGCGCCGCGGGTCGTGGGCCACGCGTACACCCACGATATCGGCAAGGAACCCCGCGGCGAGAGAGCCGAGCTGCGCACCCATCCCGAGGGCCACGGCGGGGTTACGCGTGACCCACGAGAGGAGTTCGGCGGCTGGGACCGCGGGGTACCAGGTGCGCAGCGCATACAGCTCGTCAAACAAGCTGAGCGTCCCGGCCTCTGCCGCGCTTTCGGTAGCCGCGCACAGGCGCACGCCGCGGCTGCGGGCCAGGTCGATCGGGAACTGCTTGTGCCCAAGAGAGTAGTTGTAGCGGGGGCAGGTCACGACCGTGGCCTGCTTGACAGCAAGGAACCCCAGGTCGGTGCCCGTGGCGTAGTTGCAGTGGATACAGACCGCGTTGTTGGGGATCAGGTTCGCAGCGGTGGCGTGGTGCATGGGGCCGGCACCGGCGGCGGCGAAGGGCCAGGGGCGGTGCCGGGTCAGCATGAAGAAGAGGTCGCCGTTCTGCTCCGAGAACGCCTGGACCTCTTCGGCGCTCTCGGCCACATGGCAGAGCCACGGGTACCGGTGCTTCCGCGCGGCGTGCACGGTACGACGGTAGCTGCCGGCGTCAAGCGAGAACAGCGCGTAGGGTCCCATTGCCGGCCGCACACCGGGCGGCGCCGAGCGGATCCGTTGTTCAACCCGTGTCAGGCACTCCTCGCAGGACTCCTCGCGATCGGGGTGCAGTTCGTACTGCACCCACGCCCGTATCGGCTCTTCGGCAAGTACCGCGGCGCTGTGCCCGAGTCGTGAAGAATCCACCACACACGTGATGCCGTTGGTGAGCATCTCGCGCACCCCGAGCCGCACGGCAGTCTCCACTGCCCGCGGTTGCGTCTGCCGCAGGCGCGCCGCTTTCTTCGCAAAGCGTCCGGCAAACGGCTCGCCGTCCTCGCACAGCCCCCGCAGCACCCCTTCCTCGAGGTGCGTGTGCATGTTGATAAGACCGGGAATCAGCAGCGTGTCGCCGAGATTGACTGCGCGGTCGCTGTGAGAGCGCCGCACACTGCCGCGACTGCCCACGCCGGATATGCGGTTGCCCTCCACGGCGATAGCACCGCTCTCGAGCAGAGACCAGTCGGGAAGGAGGATCCAACGGGCGAAGTAGACCGTAGCCATGTATGTACGGAAAATACCGCTACTGCGTCACCCGCTCGCACGGATGGTAGTGCACGTACACTTTGCGCACCAGCTCGAACGCCCCGTCGATCCTGCGTTCGACCTCAGTGGCGATGCGGTCACCGTCGGTCACGCTCAGCGCACCATCGACGCCCACCGTGACATTGAGCACGAGATACGGTCCGAACCGGTGCGCGTGGATATCTTCCACCAGGTCGACACCGCTGACCGCACCAACCACCGCACGCACTTCCTGTTCGAGCATCTCTCCGGGCACAGCGTCCATGAGGTCCTCTGAGGAGTCGCGCAGGATCTCGATGCCGGTGCGGAGGACCACGAGCGCCACCATCGCGCCCGCCAGCGGGTCGGCCCACGGAATGCCGAACATCCCCGCAAGGATGCCGACCGCGGCAGCCGCAGCCGAGAAAATATCGTTGCGGTGGTCGCGTGCGAGAGCGGCAACCGCGGGGTTACGCGTATGACGGGCCACGGCGGCCGTGTAGAGCATCAGGCCGACCTTGAGGGCAACCGTGGCCAGGGCAATCCAGAGCGAGAACGCCCGAATGGTACCGGCAGCGGTCTTGCCCGTGAGCAGATCGAAGGCGGAGTTGACCGAGTCCCAGAATATCGCGATGGCGGTGGACACGACGAAGGCGCCGACGACGACGGCGGCGATGCTTTCGAGCTGGTGGTGGCCGTACGGATGCTGCCGGTCGGCGGGCTTGCCCGCGAGCCGCACGAAGATTTTCACCACCACGTAGTAGGCAACGTCGGACGTGGAGTTGATACCATCGGCGAGCAGCGCCTGGCTGTGGCCGAGGATGCCCGCAACCGTCTTGGTCGCGGCCAGCAGGACGTTGAACCCCAGGCCGAAGTTGACCACTCGGTCGACGCTTCGCTGGCGCCGGCGCAGTGCAGCTTGGGGCGGGGGAGTAAGGATGCCCGGATTCGTGTTGTCCACCAGTGCTCCCGCGGAGTGCGTACCACAAGATACCACCGGGGGGCGAGTCTCAGGCAGACACAAGCTGTTGTGTCCAGAGGTCCGCATATCCACAACACCTACCGCATGTGGCCGTGCCGACCATGTATTTTGCCGGTGGGTTGGCAGAGCGGCAGAGGCGTCCCGAGTGCTGTCGCACACCCTTTCCCCCCGCTGCGGACATGGCAAGAAAAAGCACTCCGGTCTACGACGAAAGCAAGATCAAGACCCTCAGTTCGCTCGAGCATATCCGTCTGCGCACGGGCATGTACATCGGGCGGCTCGGCGACGGCAGCAACCCCGACGACGGGATCTACGTGCTGCTCAAGGAGGTGATCGACAACGCGGTCGATGAGTACATCATGGGGCATGGCAAGCGGGTAGATGTCACGCTGGACGGAACGACCGTGAAGGTACGCGACTACGGCCGCGGCATCCCGCTGGGCAAGGTCATCGAGTGCGTTTCGGTGATCAACACCGGTGCCAAGTACCTCAGCGACGTTTTTGAGTTCAGTGTCGGACTCAATGGCGTGGGCACCAAGGCAGTCAACGCCCTGTCGTCGTGGTTCCACGTGGCGGCTTACCGTGGAGGCGAAATGAGCGAGGCGACCTTCTCTGCGGGAAAACTCAAGAGCAAGAATCGCGTGAAGGTGAAGGGGCAGCAGGACGGGACGCTGGTGGAGTTCACGCCCGACCCTGCAGTGTTCGGCGAGTATGCGTTCAATTTCGAGTTCATCGAACAACGCCTGTTTACCTACGTCTGCCTGAACCGCGGGCTGAAGGTCTACCTGAACGGCCGGAAGTTCGAGTCGACCGAGGGCCTGCTCGATCTGCTGCAGGCCGAAGTGGGTGAGACGATATCGTACCCGATGGTGCACTACAAGGCGCAGTACCTCGAATTTGCGTTTACCCACACGCCGAGTTACGGCGAAACCTACTTCTCGTATGTCAACGGGCAGTACACCTCAGACGGTGGGGCTCACCAGAGCGCCTTCCGCGAAGGGGTCCTCAAGGGGGTCAACGAGTTCTTCAAGAAGAACCACGACGGGGTTGACGTGCGGGAGGGGATTGCCGGGGTGGTGGCAATCAAGCTCAAGAACCCCATGTTCGAGTCGCAGACCAAGAACAAGCTGGGCAACGCCGAGATCCGCGGATGGATTGTCAACGACGTGCGTTCGGCGGTGGTTGATTTCCTGCACAAGCATGCGGAAGTGGCCCGGGCACTCGACGATCGGATTACGCAGAACGAGCGCCTGCGCAAGGAACTCAACACGGTGAAGAAGCAGGCCAAGGAGGCGGCACGCCGGGTTGAGATCAAGGTGCCGAACCTGAAGGACTGCAAGTACCATCTGGGCGACAGCAAGCACGGCGAGAAGAGTACGATCTTTCTCACCGAGGGCCAGTCGGCGGGCGGCTCAATTGTGTCGGCGCGGGACGTAATGACGCAGGCGATATTCACGCTCAAGGGGAAACCGCTGAACGTGTACGGCAAGAACAAGGCCGCGATCTACAAGAACGACGAACTGCACGCAGTCATGATGGCTCTGGGGATCGAGGACTCGGTGGAGAACCTGCGGTACAACCGGGTGGTGATTGCGACGGATGCCGACGTGGACGGGTTCCACATCCGCAACCTGCTGCTGACGTTTTTCCTGAACTACTTCGAGGACCTGGTCGTGGCTGGCCACGTGCATATTCTCGAGACGCCGCTGTTCCGCGTGCGTAACAAGAAAGAGACTCACTACTGCTACAGCGAGAAAGAGCGCGACACGAGGGTGAAACAGTTGGGGGGGGGCGCGGAGGTAACGCGGTTCAAGGGACTGGGAGAGATATCGCCCAAGGAGTTCGGGCAGTTCATCGGCGAGAGTATGCGGCTGGTGAAAGTGGATGTGAAAGCGGTGAAGACGGTACCGCAGACGCTGGAATTCTACATGGGCAAGAACACACCGGAACGACGCGAGTACATCATGGAGAATCTGGTGTAGCATGGCCTATCTGACCAATCTCTTCAACACGAATTTTATCGAGTACGCGTCCTACGTCATCAAGGACCGTGCGATTCCGCATATCAGCGACGGTCTGAAACCGGTGCAGCGCCGAATCCTGCACACGCTGCGCGAGATTGACGACGGGAAGTTCCACAAGGTCGCGAACGTGGTGGGCCAATGCGCGAAATATCACCCGCATGGCGACCAGTCGGTGTTCCACGCCCTGGTGGTGCTGGCGAACAAGGATCTGTTTATCGACCGCCAGGGCAACTTCGGCAATGTCTACACGGGTGACGAGGCCGCGGCGGCACGGTATATCGAGGCGCGACTGACCCCGTTGGCCGGGGAAGTCCTGTTCAACCCGTCGATTACCGAGTACGTAGACTCCTATGACGGGCGTAACCGCGAACCGGTGACGCTGCCGGCCAAGGTCCCGGTGCTGCTGGCGCTGGGCGCCGAGGGAATCGCCGTGGGCATGGCCACGCGTATCCTGCCCCACAACCTCATCGAGTTGATGCGGGCGGAGATCGCAGCGCTGCGCAACAAGCCGTTCACGCTGTACCCCGATTTCCCCACGGGCGGGATCGTCGATGTCACCGAGTACAACGACGGCAACGGCAAGGTGCTGGTGAGGGCGAAGATCGAGAGCAAAGACGAGAAGCGCATCGTCATCCGCGAAGTACCGTACGGCTCCACCACCGAAAGCATCATCGCGAGTATCGAGAACGCCACGCGCAGCAACAAGCTGAAGGTGGCGAGCATATCCGACTTCACCGCCGAAAACGTGGAAATAGATGTGCACCTTGCACGCGGGGTGCACGCGAAGGACACGATGGACGCGTTGTACGCGTTCACCGACTGTGAGCAGTCAATCCAGGTGAACCTGCTGGTGATCGGCGAAGACAACAAGCCGCAGGAGAGTACTGTCACCGAAGTGGTGAAACACAGCGCAACACAACTGGTGGCCGTGCTTACCGCCGAGCTGAAGCTCGAAGAGTCGCAGCTCAAGGACAAACTGCACGCCAAGACACTCGAGCAGATATTCATCGAGAACCGCATCTACAAGAAGATCGAGGACAAGAAGACCTCGGATGCGGTGATGCTGGCGGTGTTTGACGGGCTGCTGCCGTTCCGCAAGCAAGTCGGCCGGGAGGTGACCACCGAGGATGTCGAGCGGCTGCTGAGGATCCCGATACGGCGGATCTCGCAGTACGATATCGACCGTGCAAAGGAAGAGATGCGGGAGATCAACGCGCGCCTGAAGGAGATCCGCAAGCACCTGGCGTCGATCACCGACTACGCGGTGGGGTTTCTCGAGGGGATCATCACGAAGTACGAGAAGCGCTACCCGCGACGGACCGTGGTGAAATCGTTCGAGAAGGTGGATGTGCGTGAAGCGGCGCAACGCAACCTCAAACTGCGCTACGACCGTGACACCGGGTACCTGGGCCACGAAGTGAACGGCAACGTGCTGTTCGATGTCTCGCAGTACGACCGGGTACTGGTTGTCCGCAGGAGCGGTGCGTACTCGGTCATTGACGCGCCGGACAAGCTGTTCGTGGACAAAGGGATGCTGCACTGCGCCATATTCGACAAGGATGCTGCGGCTGATATCGTCTACACGGTGGTGTACCGGCACGGCTCGACCGGCGCGCCGTATCTCAAACGCTGCACCATCGAGCAGTTCATCCTGAACAAGGGCTACAGCATCGTTCCCGACAACTGCATGCCACTGGCGCTGACTGTCGAGGAGAACGTGTTCGCACTGGTCAACTACAGGCCCAAGCCCCGGGTGCGCGTGCTGCAGGAGACGTTCGATATCAAGGGCTACCTGGTGAAGGGGGTCAAGGCCGGCGGCGTACGCCTGGCAAACCGTGATGCGCGCAACGCACGGTTCGTCAAGAGCAAAGCCGAGGGCGAGTCGGCCGAAGGGGAAAACGGCGACACGGACGCGTAGGTGTCCGCCGTTGCCACTCCGGCCGCTCTGCACTATTTTGGCACAGTACTCGTCCGGCAGGAGGAACCGCAGATGCTCCGCTACCCTGGCTACCTGTTGCTGTTGCTCTCGTTGCTTCCGGCGCTGGCACTTCTTGCATCACCCTTCGAAGTCTCCGTCGTGCGAGCCAGTGCTGCCATATGGTTGCTGTTCCCGCTCCTGCTCTGCGTTGGTTTCCTGCTCGCCGCCCTTGGCTCTGCACCCGGCACTGTCGGGCGGCTGTTTGCCGTGGTCGGCGCGGTGCTCATGATGCTGGGCTGCACGGCAGCGCTGCTGCTCGTCGCCGCGAGCGTCGGTGTGCTCACACCGGCCGGCAGCATGGTGCCCGTATGGTTCATGCTGGTGTGCGGGTTCCTCCTGGGGGCCATCGGCCTCACTGCCCGGGGTCAGCGGCGGTAACCGACCCGCGCGCGTGCCCCGGTGGCGCCAAGTGACAGGTATACCCCCGATGCCGTCCGGCCGGAGCCCACGCTCGCCGCTCGCAGTTGCCTGCCGCGGATATCCACGACGTACGCGCGCGGTGCAGCTGGGCGGTGCACGGGCGAGATGCCGCCGGCGCGTGGCCGCGTTGCCAGCGCTGCACTTCCGCCATGCGCCACGAGTGTCACCACCGATTCGCGCGGAATCTGGAGCGAGAATGAGCTCGCCGAAGCGGTGACGTCCGCAAGCTTCAGGACATCGTCGGTGGCATTCGTACGGTACTGCTCGAAAACGGTGCCCGAGAAGTCGTTCAGGGTGACCGTGACCGCCTGCTGGGCCGAGTCGTGGTTGAGCAGCACGACCGTGAGCGTGCTGTCGACCGGGTGGTAGTAGGCGCTCGTGCTGAGCAGGTTCGAGTCCGCCGGCGCTGCGGCCACGCGGATCGCCTCGGGACGGATGAACTTCGAGTAGTGCATGAAGCTGTATGACTTCTTGGTGTGCTGGTCGTAGTCCATGAGTTCGTGGCCGCTCACCTCGGCGCCGGCTATCTGCCAGAATGCCACCAACGCACATCGGCCATAGGTCAGCATGTTGTGGAGCATGCTCGGCGTGCCCGCCAGGGCCTCGGGCCACAGCCACTCGCCTCCGCCGGTTTCGGTCATCCAGTACTCCTTGCCGTAGGGCTCGATGTAGCCCCAGAGCTTCTGGTCGTCAGAGGGGTCGGTGACGCTCTCGACTCCGTCCGAGTACCCATGCGCTGCCACGGCCGTGAGATAGGGCCGCGTGGCCGGGTCGTCGAGGATCGCCTGCACATACTGGAACGAACGTTCAGGGAACTTGGTCATGTCCTCGGCGCCGAACCAGCGCATGTGACCCAGACCTTCGGCCTCGAACACCTGCACCACTTCTTTGAATGCTTCGTAGTACGTGCCCGGCGTACTCGCGTCCTGGTAACGCGTGTAGGTGCACGAGTTGTACGACTGGCTGAACAGCGGCTCGTTCTGCAGGCTCATCGCGTAGATGTCGACGCCGTACACTGCCTTCATGCCGCGTACCCACTCCACCAGGAACTTACCGAAGTGACGGTAGTACCGGGGCAGCAGGATGCCGCCGCGGGAGGGAACCGCCAGGGAGTCGCCCGCGATCGTGGTCCAGTCCTTGCGCTTCATCCAGGCCGGTGGCGCCCACGGTGTACCGATGAACTTCACGGTCGAATCGATCGCGCTGATGTCGCGCGCCCAGTGCGAGATCTGCTCCACCTTCGAGAACCCGTTGTCCACGCGTCCGAACTCGTAGTGAGCGACGTTGTTGGAGTCGCGTGACCAGTCATACAACACCCGGCCGCGCTCGAAGTCCCAGGGCGCCTTCTGGTACGAGATGCTGTCGTACTCCATGGGAGCGCCGCCCGTGAACAGGATCTCAGGCGCCACCGGGAGGCGCACAACGCTCAGTCCCATGGTGTCAAGGTAGTTGTGCTGAAACGCCGCGTCGTCGTAGAGATCCTGCACGTTGGGGCTCGTCCGCCAGTCCATCAGACAGGTCCCGAATCCGTGCACGGTCTGGTGGGCGACCGTGCAGTCGATGGTGATACCCAGCGCGTGCGTACGCCCGCACAGCATGGCGAGCACGGCGAGTGTGAGCAGCATGCCGGCACAACGGGTCCGTCTCATGTCTCCTCCTCGTGGCTACTTCAGTAGCATACCGACGTTGGGCGCCGCGCGCCTGCTCCGTCGGTGCCCTCCATGGCAGATGGCAGTATTATTCTACCCGATCGCAGGCGCGTGAGCAAGCAGTTCCGGCAGCCGTTGTATGTTTGGCTGCAGCCCGGTCGTTCACTTCTGGCGGAGGGATTGCACGATGGCCCTGATGGAAGTCCACTGCTTTTCGGAGTCGCTCGGCATGAATGTCGCGTTCAACGCGATTATCCCGCAGCCCACCACGCGCCAGATAGGCATGAGCGGTGTGGCCCGTGAAGGCGCGCACCCGGTGCTCTACCTGCTTCACGGCAACTCCGATGATCACACGATCTGGTGTCGCCGCACGTCAATCGAGCGCTACGTCGCCCCCCTTGGCCTCGCGGTCATCATGCCCAACGTGCACCGCAGCTCCTACAGCGACATGAAGCACGGGTACCGCTACTGGACATTCGTGTCGCACGAGCTTCCCGAGCTGGCGCATGCGTTCTTCAACCTGTCGCGTGCCCGCGAAGACACGTTTGTAGCAGGGCTGTCGATGGGCGGGTACGGGTCGTTCAAACTCGCGCTCAATCAACCCGAACGGTTCGCCGCGGCGGCAAGTCTCTCCGGATCGCTTGACAAGAGCGACTTCGCCGAGACGAAAGATCCGGCGCGGCGCGCCGAGATGGAGAATATCTTCGGCACCTGCCAGGAGTACGTGGGCAGCGAGAACGATCTGATGCACCAGGCAGCGAGACTCACACAGAGCAGCGGCCCGAAACCACGGCTGTTCCAGTGTTGCGGTACCGGGGATGTTCTCTACGCCAAGAATGTTGCGTTCCGCGACCACGCGCGCCGCCTCGGGCTGGATCTCACCTACCATGAGGAGCCTGGTACGCACGAGTGGGGGTTCTGGGACAAGTGGATACAGGAAGTACTGAAGTGGCTGCCAATCCAGACACGGCAGCAGTAGCAGCCTGTGGGTGCTGCGCCGGGTAGGGGGCGGGGAAGGTCTCTGGTCTGCATGGCACTGCTGGCCCCCACCCGCGATGGTCGGTGGCTCACTCCCCCTGTTCAACTGAGAAAACAGGCGCGGCACGAGTCGCAGGTACCCGTACGACTGCCTGCAGCCCTGTGCGAGGCGTCGCCCCCGCGACGCGTCCGCGCAGGTCGTACTGCTGCTCCTGTCTTGCTGCGCTGCGTGCCGAGCCGGCCGTATGCCTGCTTACCGGTGTACCGCTCGCCGGCCACCAGTCAAGCCTGGCCACCCAGATGCCGTTGCCATAGCCGGCCACGTATGTCTGTGCGTTGTGTTCGATAACTTCGGGTGCATACTTGCCGCGCCAAGCCACTGTCGCCGGCTCTCCGTGGAACGAGGCCGCGTCGGTGGAGTAGAACACTGTGCCCTGCTCCCACAGGTAGATCCCCTCACCGTGCCGGAATGCGAACGGGCTCTCGGGGTTGCCTTCGGTGTGCACGGCGAGCGTCGGGTCGGGGCTCCACGGCCCGCGCAGGGAGTCCGCTGTTCGCGCTGCCATGTGTGCCCCGCTGAACACACTGCTGCCATTGCTCAGGAAATACGCGTACCACTTGCTGTCATATGCACGGTTGTCGAATATCATCACATCACGCCCCATGCCGAAAAACACGAAGCTGCCCGCATAGTCATCGAGCTGCGAGAACGTGGCGCCATCGCCACTTGCCAGGCAGAACGCACCGGCGTTGTTGTGGAACATGTAGTATCTGCCGTCGTGCCTGAAACAGTGCGGTGCCTGCAGCCGACCCTCGACCGTGTATGGGGTATTCACGCCCATCTCCCGCCCGGTTGCATCTGGTGCACCCACCGTCCCGGTGGTCCAGAAGATCCCACGGGGGGTCCAGTCGGTCTGGGTGATACTGTCGCCCGTCCACTCGTGGAACAGGCGCGTGCCCCCGGGGTATGATGTGCTTCTGATACAGGAGGCGCAGTGCCAGGTCCCGCTGGTGTCGACCCAGACTGAGAAGTCGCAGGCGTTGTGATCGGCCGTGTTGTACGGAGCGACATCGGGCGCGTTCTCGCCGATACGCCACCAGCTTCCGTTGACGTAGGGCATGTCGATGCTCCAGCTCTCCTCGGGCACCACGGTCGTCTCGCCCGAGTACCCCGACTCACCGTCACCGTTCACCGCGGTTATCACGTAATAGTAGGGCGTGCCGTTCGCGAGATCGGGATCGACATAGCTCGTGACCGAGCGGTTGTTGGGGTTGTAGCCGCGATTGCTGTACGGGCCTCCCGATACGCTCGCCCGATAGACGCGGTACCCGCTCACGGTGGTGTCGCCGTGCATGTCCCAGCTCAGCTTCGTCGAACGGAACAGGTTGAGCGAAGACAGGTTCTGGGGTGGCGCCGGCGGGGCCGCATGGGCACACAGCGACAGCAGGCAGATGGCAGCAGCAGAGCCTGACAGGTCCATGAGGATCCTCCTCTCCCCCCATTCTACCATTCGCAGTATATTCCGCGCCATCCCGAGCTTCCGGAGCCGACATGACCCGCTTCCTGCTCTACCTGTTCCCCGCTCTCATCGACCTGCTCCTCGGTTCGTTCTTCTTCATCTCGACAGTCCGCATCGCCGAGAGCGGTGGCAGCGCGTTTGCGGTCAGCGCTATCGTGACGCTCTGGGGTGTCTGCTACATGTTCGGCTGCTACCTCATCGGCCACTTGGTGACCGAGGCCAACTGCCGGCCGTTGATGGTGGCAGGATGCGTGGGGATCACGCTGTGTGCCGCCGCGTTCGTGGCGGTTCCCGAGCTTCACGCGCTGTACGTGATCATGGCGGTGTTCGGCGTGGCGGTGGCGCTCTTCTTCCCGCCGTACATGTTCCACATGAAGCACGTGGAGCAGGGCGCGCGGCAGCACGTCGCGTCCTCGACCGCGCTGTACACCATGGCCTGGAGCCTGGGACTGGCCGCCGGGCCTTTCCTCGCCGGGTTCGTGTGGAGCCGCTGGGGCTGGGAGTGGGTCTGCCTTCTTGACATCGTGCTGGGACTGCTGACGCTGGGAGGGCTGTTCGTTCTGTTCGGGTATGTCAAGGCACGCGGCGCGGTGGGAGTGGAGGAGCCGGCAGCCGAGACCAAGTCGACGGTCGGCCTGCCCGACCTTGCGTGGCTGGGGTGGGTTGGCTCGGGGACCTGCCTGCTGGCCGTGCAGATGGTGCGTGGCGTGTTCCCGGCAGGGGCACATTCGCTCGGCATTCCCAAGACCGACCAGGGCATCGCGCTGGCGCTCATCTGCGTGGCGCAGGCAGCGGTGGCACTGGCGCTCGTGAAGGGGCGGACCTGGATGTACCGGGCGAGCCCGGTGGGCCTGTTCGGCATCGTCGGGCTTGCGGGGCTGTGCCTGTTCGGTCTGGCCCGCACATCGATGGCCTTCTACGTCGCCGCACTGTGCCTGGGTGCCTACGCCGGCGCTTCATTCATCTATATCGCGTTCCACGCACTGGTGCACCCCTCACGTGCCGGACGGTACGTTGGGACCAACGAAGCGATAGTTGGTTTGACCGGGATTGTGGGTCCTGCGTTTGCCGGGCAGCTTGCCGACCGGACCACGATGTCGGCGCCGTACTACGTGGCGGCCGTCCTGGTGGCATGTGTGGTGGTGTTCCAGGTGGTGGTGCACCTGCGGACCCGAGTTTACCCGGCGCCGCGGTAGATCTGCGGGCGTGTCGCAGCCGCAATCGTGGCGGTGATCCAGAGACACAGCGCAGTCTGCATCCCGAAGGCGTACGAAACGGCAAGCACGAGTGAGCCCGGCCGCACGGCGTACGGAAGCCATGTGCTGAGCGAGTGCCAGAACCCGCGCCGCACCCCGAACGCTTCCGCCACGTCTCTCCGCAGAAGAACCCCGTGTGCAATCGCAGTGAACGCGAGCAGCGGCGACCACATCAGTGCGAGCACCATGTTGTAGTCGAGATACAGCCGCACGGTCATGGCCGCGATCCACACCGGGTACCACACCAGCGCGAGTACCCATCCCCACCGTCTCCGTGATTGCAGAGCGGCAAGGGCGGTAACATGCGCCGACAGCTCGGCAAGCGACACGGCGAAGAGCGGCAGATCGCTCAACAGGGAGCCGCCGCCGGTGTCGAGCCCCAAATCGATGGCCCGCAAGACCGCCAGCAGCCAGATCCACAACACGGCAAGACGGTAGCGCGTCCGCGGTGTCACTGCTCGGCCGTGCTTTCGCCGGTGCGCCTCTGGTGCCAGGGTACTCCCCTCATGTCCCCCGAATATACCGTGTGCTATTTTGGCTTCCGGAGGGCCTCGAGACCACTAGGGGCTGCTCGCACACGTCCCCGTCGTGGAGCATGCCATGCTGCCGATGTCTCTGCTTGTCTTCGTCGCAGGAATCGCTGCGGCGCCCCAGCCGTACCGTGACGGTGTGCAGGCGCAGCAGACCGGCAACCACCGGGCGGCAGTCACGCTGTTCACCAAGAGCATTGCGGGCAATGCGACTCACGCCGAGAGCTATCACCGCAGGGCGCTTGCGTACTACGAGCTTTCTCAGGCGCCGGGGGCTGCACAGCAGGTGTTGCTCGACTCGGCACAGAACGACGTGGCGCAGGCGCTGGGACTGGATACCCTGAACGCCAGCGCACACAACCTGAAAGGGCTGGTGCTGCTGGCACAGGGCGAGGACCCGGAGGGTGCGGTGGAGAGTTTCACCCGCGCAATCAGGATCAATCCCCGCTACGTGGAAGCGCTTGTCAACCGTGCCCGGGCATATCGTCTGGTGAAGAAGACGCCCAAGGCGATAGGCGATCTGTCGGTGGCGATCGGTCTCGCGCCGCACGACCACACCGCGTTCAGCGCACGCGCGGCGCTGTACGCCGAGGCGGGACAGTGTTCACTGGCGGTGGGGGACCTCACGAGTGTCCTCGCTATCGTGGCGGGGCCCTACTCGCCGCAGGCGGAACGCACGCGCGCGGAGGCGTTGGGAGCGCGGGGCACGTGTCTGTTGCAGCGTGACAAGTACGAGCAGGCCCGCACCGACCACCGCCAGGCGCTCTCGGGCTTGGGGCGCGACGCCGCGGTCGTTCTTGCCCATGCATGGGCCGACCGCGCGGCCGTGGTGGAGCGCGAGGGAAGGCATGCGGCGGCCGAGGAGTTGTACACGCAGGCGCTTGAGTTCAGTTCGGGGATGACGCTTGCGTATGCCGGACGGGCCCGGGCACGCCATGCCCTCGGGCGTTCGCAGCAGGCCTTGGCGGACTGCGATACCGTCCTCGCGCACAACCCCGACAGCTATCTCGACCTTCTCCTGCGCGGCCAGGTGTACAGCAGTCTGGGGCGACGCGAGGATGCCTCAGCGGATTTCTCGCACGCGCTCACGCAGGCGCGCAGTGCCGGAGCGGCCACCGACTCGCTGGTGCGCGCCATCCGCGCGATGATCACCGCGGGCGGGAAACACCCGTGAACCTGACGTGTCGCAAAGGAGTAGTGGGTGCGGCGGCAGTACTGGGCGCGTGCCTGCTCGCCTGCACCGACCACACCGTCGACCCGCCTTCACCGATTCCTCCCGCACTCGAATACGTCGTGCGGTTGCCCGTCATGCCTCTGGATTCGGTACATGTGTCGGTGACAATCAACCGATGGACGGGCGACACGGTCTGCCTGGTTGCGCCGCCCATGTATGCCGATAACCCGGCGGTGTTCGAATCGGCACCGTCGTTCCGCAACCTGTCGGTGGGCCGCCCCGGCGGCGGACCGGTTGACACCTTCCTGGACAGCGTCACGTTCGGGTTCGTCAAATCGCTGCGGGTTCGCACGGCTGCGGTGCCGCCGCTGGTGGTCGAGTACGACGTGGCATTCGTGTTCGAGTCGAACCTTGGCCTTCCTGTCCCGCACATCGGTGCCACGGCAGGCTATGTCCAGGGCACGCACCTGTTCGTGGCTCCCTGCGAGCCGTCCGACAACGACGTCGCGGTCGTATGGCGGCGTGGCTGGGACCTGTCGCTGGAGTACGAACTGGGCCCGGGGATCGAGCTGCACGGCGACAGGACCCCGCTCTGGCGGCCCGCCACGGTGTACGAACTCCTGTTCTCGACGTCGGCGATAGGCGGCGATATGCTGTGCGAAGGGGCGGCGGGGGCGCAGCAGTACCGTGTGGTCAACCTTCGGGACACTGCGTACGGCCAGTCCATGCTGGATCGGGTCGACCGCGATCTGCAGGCGATCTGCGGTCAGGTCTGCGGGGCATTTGGCACGCTAGGCTGGCCGCTCAGTGTGATCCTTGGTGTGAACAACGGTGGGGGGCTCGAAGGGATGTATGCGTTCTCGCTGCTCAGTCCGTGGGAGACCGACACATTCGGCGTGTTCAACATGGTGGCCGCCCACGAGTTCATCCACTGCTGGGTCGGCGTGCGCGTGGGAGACCGGGACATGCCCTGGTGGAAAGAGGGCACGACCAACTACCTGGGGTTCCTGGCGGCGCGGCAGAGTGGCACCTGCTCGCGCGCGCTGTTTGCGGGTACCATGACCCAGGACCTGACCGATTCGGCCGATGTGCGTGACTACCCCCTCTCGAGCCCGCGGGTGCGGACCCACCTGTTTGCCCCCGACAGCGGTGACATGATCGATTTGGTCTACACCAAAGGTGCACAGGTGTGCATGCTCATGGATGTTGCGGTGCGGCAGGCGGGCGGACACCGTCTCGACTTCCTGGTAGGGGAGTTCTGCAGGCTCCACGACGGAGGGTCGTTCACGCGTGCCGAATACGTGGGGTTTCTGGAGTCGCGCAGTGGCGCGTCACTCGCCCCCCTGCTGGAGGCCTATGCTGATCAGGCGGGTGCAATCCCGCAGGCAGTCCTGCAGAATGGTCTGCTGCAGCTCGAGGCGATGGCCTGGTTTCCTTCCGACACGTTCGGCCCAGCCGCCCAGGAGTCACCCCGCCGGTACCTTGGCAAGTGGTAGGAGAGCGACAGCACTCCTCTGCGGGTACCCCGCGAGGCCTCCCCAACAGCACGTTGGCCGTGTGCGCTGCCTGCAGCCCCCTCTCCTAACACCAAGTATATTCCATATTTGTGATTGGTTCCTTGTGAAAGGATCTGCTTCATGCGTCGTGTTACTGCGCTGGTTTCGGCCTGCGTTGCCGTGATGTGTGTTGTCTCAGCCTATGCGCCCGCGTATGCCGAGCGCTCTTCGGGCAGCGCCGAAGCGGCGTTGCCTACCCGGCTGCTGATTACGCGTCCGGTGGAGGTTACCACCGAGAAAGCGCCCCAGTACACGTGGATCATGGGGCTGGTTGACGCCTACATGCGAGTGCGGTTCACCGGGCGTGACGATTTCTCGGTGATCACGTACGAGGATGTGCTGGCACGGATACCGAAGTACAATGCGGTCAACAGGCCGATCCAGGAGAGCGTCTACTTCGACGCGGCGAAGCCGTTGCGGGCCGACATGGTGCTGTTCCAGAAGTACGAGTACGTGTCGAAGGAGGAGAAGCTCCAGTTCTATGTCGAGTTGATCGCGGTCAAGGACCGGCGCGTGGTTGCCTCGTTTGAGAAGGTGATCCAGGTGCGCACGCTGCCGGTGGAACTGGACGACGCGGTGCTGCGGTTGTGTGAGAAGGTGACCGCAACGCCGTCTGCGCGTTCGGTGGCGTTTTTCGACAAGTACATCATCAGTACCGACCCGGGCAGGCAGAAGGCGTTTGGGCAGACCGTTGCGCTCGAGTTCTACTCGTCCGCGCCTGACTACCCGAAGATAGCCAAGCGGTACAGCGAACTCGCCCGCGAGAACACCGACATGCAGATCTGCTACTGGATGGCGGGGCGGACGTACGTGCGGATGAAGGAGTACAAAGCGGCGCTTGAGATGTATCGTGGGTTCCGCGAAGCATTCCCCAGGCACGGGCCCGTGCATGAAGCGCTGTGCGAAGCGTACCGGTTCAACGGGGAGAACGATCGCGCGGTGGACATGGCCAAGTCGGCCCGCGCGCAGGGCTACGAGCCGACCACGATCCTGGTGGAGCAGTTGCGGGGTCTTGAAGCGCTCGGGCGCAAGGATGAAGCGTACGCAGTGGCGCTTGAGGTGCTGGAGCGCGACCCGGGAGACCCGTTTGCGCTGTTCTTCGTGGCGCGCTGGCGCGTGAGCGAAGGGCGGTTCGAGGAGGGCCTGGAGCTGGCGGATCGGCTGCTGGAGCAGGATCCCAACCACGGCGGGGCGATGCTGGAGAAGGGGCGGGCGCTCGTCGGGCTCAAGAAGTCGGCCGATGCGGTGATGCCGCTGACGCAGGCGACGGTGCTGCTGCCGAAGGACGCTGCGCCGCACATCGAGTTGGGACAGATATTCCGGGAGCGCAAGGACTACGCCAAGGCAGCCGGTCATTTTGCCGAGGCATGCAAGTACCGGCAGGACGACCTGGAGCTGTTCCTGACGGCGGCGGACGCGTACGAGCAGGCGAAGCAGCTGAAGGAGGCCGCCAAGCTCCTGTACACAATCGAGCCGAAATCTCCCGATGACCTGCGGCTGAACGCGAAGCTTGGGTTGCTGGAGTACGGGTTCGGCGACACGGCCAAGGCACGGCTGCACTTGGAGAAGCGGATCAAGTCGCGGGTGGATGACAGCCTGATCTTCCTGGCGCTGGGCGACATCTACAACAGCGATCAGGAGTACATGAAGGCGATCAACGTGTTCGAGCAGGCGATTCCGCTGGTGAAGGACAAGAACCGGATCCGCATCCAACTCGGGCAGCTCTTTCTCAAGAAGAAGGAGCCCAGCAACGCCCTCCCGTACTTCGAGCAGATAGCCGAAGAGAGCCCCTCATACCCCACGCTGTACCGGTGGTTTGGTGATGCCTACCGGGAGGCGCAGGTACTCGACAAGGCCATCGAGAGCTACAAGAAGGAGCGCAAGGCGCAGGGCGACGACCCGTATCTCCAGGAGCAGATCGCCTCGCTGTACTTCCGGCAGAACAACTACAAGGAAGCCGAGACGGAATGCCTGCGGCTCGCGAAGGTTGACCCGAAGAACGCGAACGCGTACTACCGCCTGAGTATCATCGCGCTGAGCAACAAGAATGCCTCGCAGGCCGAGAACTACCTCACCAAGGCAATGCGGCTTGGTGATGCCGACGAGGAGACGTATTACCGGCTTGGCGTGGGCTACGCCGCGGTGGGCAGGTACGAGGCGGCGGAGAAGGCGTACCGGAAGTGTATTGAGCAGAACGGCAAGCGGTACGAGGCGTGGTCGGGGCTGGCAGGCGTGCAGTTGAAGGCGGGCAAGGACAGCATCGCGGCCGAGACGTACATGGCGCTTGCGCGGTTTGACCGGGAGGAGTACCGCGAGGCGTCATCGACGGCCGGCAAGCTGTTCGAGAAGCTGAGACTGGCCGAGAAGGCACGCGAGGCGTACAACTGGTACCTGGGCCACAAGAACATGAGCGAGGATGTCAACCTTCGCCTCGCACGAATTGAGTACGCCAACGGCAACTACGAGACAGTGCACCGGCTTCTGGGCAACCCCGCGATGATCGGGGAGCTGAGCGAGGCCGACAACATGCTGCTGGCCGAGTCGTACATGAAGCTCAAGTGGTACAAGGAAGCGCTTCCACTGCTGGAGCGGGCGATTGTGGCCAAGCCCGACTTCAAGCATGCGATCGAACTGGCTGCTGAAGCTTCGTGGGCGATCGGCGAGGTGCGCAAGACGATGGAGATGTGCAGGCGCTACGTGGCGCTGCCGCCCACCCCCGAGCACCCGAAATACGCGTACCGCATTGCCGAGCTGCTTCTCAAGCTGAAGGATCCCAAGGCGGCGAAGGCACAGTACGAAGCGAATATCAAGGCGTATCCCGACGATATCCGCAACTACGAGAAACTGGCTTCGCTCTGCACCAGCATGAAGGATTGGGATTGCGCGATGGAGGCGCTGGAGAAAGCGGCGAAACTGCCCGTGGCGACCGCGGCAATCAAGCAGATGCTCGCGGCACTGTACGAACGCCTGGGCATGCAGGAGAAGGCGTCGGCGCAGTACCAGCAGTACCTCTCCGATGCTCCCCAGGACTCCTCGGCCCTCCTTGCCGCCGGCACACTGGCCTACACCCGGCGCGAATACGGCCGCGCGGTCGAACTGCTCAGCAAAGCGCACGGCCTGATGCCGCAGAACTTCGAGAGCGCGTTCATGCTGGGCGACTCGTACATGCGGCAGGGCAAGACCAACGAAGCGGTGGAGGCGTTTCTGGAGGCGCGACGGATACGCAGCACCGACCGCGATGTGCTTGCGTCGCTTGCCAAGTGCTACGCCAATCTCAACGACACGCGCAACCTGGTGCCGATGCTGCGCGAGTGGATGTTCGTCGAACCGGCCAACATGGATGTCAAGGCGCAGTTGGGCCGGGTGTTGCTCGAGCAGCACAACACATCCGAAGCGGCGCGGTTGCTGGAAACGGTCAGCCGGGAGCGGCCTGCCGATGTCGATATCCACCGTCAGTTGGCTAAGGTGTACGAGCAGACCGGTGACGAAGAAGGGTTCATCAGGCATATCAAGGAAGCGCTGACGCACGCGGATCTGAAGGCTGACCTGTACTACGACCTGGGCAGGTACTACTTGCGTAAGAAGCGGCGCGACCTGGCCCTGGAGTACATCGCCAAAGCGGTGGAGGCCGACAAGACGCTGACCGCGGCGCACTACGAGTATGCGCAGTTGCTGCGTGAGAGCGGCAACACTCGCCCGGCGTACGAGGCCGCCCAGCGGTGCGTAGAGCTCGACCCGTACAACACGAAGTACCTCACGCTGTTCTCGCAGATAGCCTACCAGATGGCGAAGCCGGAGATCGCCATGGACGCGATCCTGCGGGCGATTGACAGCGACTCCAGCGACGTAGCGGCACTGTCGTGGGCCGGCTTCCTTCACTACGAGAAACGCGAAGCATCCGAGGCACGCCCGTTCCTCGAGCGTGCTCTTCGCCTCGACGCCAACTGCGCGCTGTGCCAGGAGTACATGGGAGACGTGCAGTTGTACGAGGGCAACTACGAGGAGGCCGCTTCGCACTACGAGAAGTCGCTTGCGGTGCGGGCATACAGCGAGCACACGAGCTTGAAGCTCGCCAAGGCGGTGCTGCTCAGCGGGCAGCCCGAGAAGGCGGGACTGCTGTTCGAGAAGATCCTGAACATGAACCGCCAGAACGACGAGGCGGTGTACTGGCTGTCACACGTGTATGTGTTGCTGGGCAGGGCTGCCGAAGCGCAGAACCTGCCGCGCAGTTACAAGTTCACCACCAAAACCGCATGGCTGCACCTGGCGCAGGGCGAGATATACGAGGCGCAGGACAACGTGAACGCCGCGCTCATATCGTTCAGCGTGGCGGCACGGCTGATGCCCGACGAGCCACGGACGCTGGCGGCGACGGGACGGATGCATCTGGCGAAGCGCGAGTACGAGAACGCCGTTGAGTATTTCGGCAAGGCACTGGGGCAGGACCCGCACAACCCGCAGTACCTGTTGGAGCTGGGGAAAGCCTACGAGGGCCTTACCGATTACAACTCGGCAATCCAGATCTACGAGGAAGTGGTCCGGACGAATCCGCAGCTGACGGACGCGTATTACTGGGCGTCGCGGTCGCTGAGCAAGTCGGGTGAGCACCTGAAAGCGATCGAGATGCTCAAGAAGGCAATCCAGCGCAAACCCTCGGACATGAACATGCGCATGGCCATCGGCCACGAGTACCGCGCGGCGTCACAGTTCCAGAAGGCCATCGATACGTACGAGGCGGTGGGCAAGGAAGGTGGGCCGCAGTACGTGGACGGGTACCGGTTTGCCGGCATGGTGTACTACGAGAACCTGAAGGATCAGGGCAGGGCCCGCAAGCTCTTCGAACGCTTCGTGAAGAGCGGCGGATCGGACCCGCAGGTGCAGGACCTGATGGCGAAGATGCAGTAGCGGAGTCTCCCTCGGGCGATATATCTTCTGCGCTTGCCGCTGACTACCAGTGAAAGGATGTTCTTTCGCGCATGAACCGCAAGACGATCATCAGTCTCATTGTTGTTCTGGGCACGATCGTGCTCGCCGGGGTGTTCCTGTACCCCTCCGTCATGTACTACTCCATGCCCGTGGCGCAGCGGCAGGCGTATGTCAAGAAGAACCCGAACATCCTCAAGCAGATATTCAACCTTGGTCTGGATCTGCAGGGCGGCATGCGGTTGGTGCTGGAGGTGGACCGATCGAGCCTGAAAGCGGAAGAGAGCAAGGATGTTCTCGACCGGGCATTCACGGTGATCGAGAACCGTATCAACGCGCTCGGTGTGGCCGAACCTACTATCCAGAAGCAGGGCGCCGACCGGTTGATCATCGAGCTGCCCGGACTGAAGGACGAAGCGGCGGCGAAGGAAGTGATAGGGACGCGGGCCCAACTGCAGTTCCAGATACAGCGTGAGACCGCGCAGCTCGAGCGCGCGGTGCGGATCATCGATAAGGTACTGCAGGGCGAAGAGATAACCGACACGGCCGCGGCCGACTCGGCGGCCAAGGAGCAGGAAGAAGCACAGACGTTGGCAGAGCGTGTGTTCGGCGGCAGTGACGCCGTGGAGGACAGCGCGGGCTCGGAGACGGTCGACACGAGCGCGGCGGCGGACGATATCCTCGCCGGGGTTACGTCCTTCCGCGAGCTGCTCTCACCGGTGCGCGATCAGGTCGGTGCCACCGGTGGCAACCGGGCGAGGGTGGATGCGGTGCTGAAGCGGCGGGATGTGCGCGAGGCGCTGGAGAACGCAGGACTGGGCGGCAACGTGTTCCTGTGGGGGCACGATTCGACGGTGGCGGAGGGGCGGTCGTTCCGGGTGCTGTACTACCTGAAGGGCAAACCGGAGATGGCTGGCGATGTGATTAAGGACGCGTGGCAGTCGCTTGACCAGCAGGGCCTGAGCGGCGGCTACATGGTGGAACTGGAGCTCAATCGCAAGGGTGCGCGGCGCTTCTCCACTGTGACGGGCGCAAATGTCAACAAGAACCTGGCGATCGTCCACCGTTACAGATCAGGGGGTATCATGGACGT
>CAZJJT010000006.1:1793-3482 GCA_964546395.1 uncultured Fibrobacterota bacterium | reverse complement strand
TGTCCTTGACAGCACGGTGTTCTCCGCACCGGTTATCAAGCAGAAGATCCCGCTGGGACGAGCCCAGATCACGGGCAACTTCTCGGTAGACGAAGCACGCAATCTCGCGATCGTGCTGCGCGCGGGCGCACTGCCGGCACCGCTGAATATCGTGGAGGAGCGCACGATCGGCCCCTCGCTCGGACAGGACTCGATCCGCAAGGGCATGTACGCCGTGCTCGCGGGATCGGTGCTTGTCGTGCTGTTCATGCTTGTGTATTACCGCGTGAGCGGGACCATCGCCACGTTCGCGCTCGTGCTGAACCTGCTGTTCGTGCTGGCGGTGATGGCGGGGATCAACGCGACACTCACGCTGCCGGGTATCGCGGGCCTGGTGCTGATGGTCGGTATGGCGGTGGACGCCAACGTGATCATCTTCGAACGAATCCGCGAAGAGCTGCGCGTGGGTAAGACCGTGCGGAGCGCGATTGCCGCGGGCTACTCGCGTGCCATACAGACGATTCTCGATGCGAACATCACAACGCTGATCACGGCATTCATCCTGCTGTGGATCGGTACCGGCCCGATCAAGGGCTTCGCCATTACGCTGATATTCGGTATCATCATGTCGTTCTTCACCGCGGTGTTCATCACGCGCATCATCATGGACCTTCTGACCGCAAGCCCCAAAGTGAGCAGCATCAGTATCTAGGCGCGCTCGCAGGGACACAGGACTCTCTCTCATGCTTCAGTTCTTCTCTTCGGCCAACTACAACTTCATCGGCAACAAGAACAAGGCTTTCTGGCTTTCGGGGAGCCTGTTGCTCATCACGGTGATATCGATGGTGGCGCCGATCTACCCCAACCGCGGGATCGGCCCCAACATGTCAATCGACTTCGCGGGCGGCACCGTCGTGCAGATGCGGTTTGAGAAGCCGGTGATGAGCGACCTGGGTACGCTGCGCGATATTGCCAACGCGATAGGCTACGGCAAACCCGAAGTGAAGACGATCGGGCGCGCTGCGGACAACGAGGTGCAGATCATCGTCAAGCTCCAGAAGGAGAAGGCGCTGCTGGTAGATGAGCTCAAGACGGCGTTCGCGCGCGACTACGCGGAGAACCCCTTCGAGGTGCGGCGTGTCGAGAGCGTGGGGCCGAAGGTGGGCGGAGAGCTCGGCCGCACTGCTGTCCTGTCCATCCTCCTGTCGTTTCTGGCGATCGTCGCCTACGTCGGTCTCCGGTTCAGCTTTCCGTTCGGTGTGGCCGCGGTGTTGGCGTTGGTGCACGACGTGCTGATCACGGTGGGTGTGTTCTCCGTGTTCAACCTCGAAATATCGCTGCCGGTCGTCGCGGCCCTGCTGACGATTGCGGGCTACTCGATCAACGACACCATCGTGATATTCGACCGCATCCGCGAAAACCTCAGTGAGTCACTCTCGAAGAAGTCGTTTGAGGACCGGATCAACGAGGCGATCAACCAGACACTGTCACGGACGGTGATCACCTCGCTCACCACGCTGTTTACGGTGATGGCGGTGGGCGCAGCGTTCCTCGGCAGCGGTGACGTGGTGTTCGACTTCGCCCTGGCCCTCACGGTCGGCATTGTCACGGGTACGTATTCCACCGTGTTCGTCGCGAGCCCGATCGTGGTCCTGTGGAACAAGCGCTGGCCAATCAAGTAGGTGCCCCGCAATTCGGCCCTCCGTGAGA
>CAZJJT010000006.1:0-1783 GCA_964546395.1 uncultured Fibrobacterota bacterium | reverse complement strand
AGTGGTGTTTTTTGGGGGCCGGTTTTGTTGTTGGTCACGGAGGAGCATCGCATGATCCGTGCTGGTTTGCTGATAATCGCAGTGTGCCTTCTCGGGCGCACACCGGTGCGTGCGTGTGAGTTCACGCTCGCGCGGCTGCAGTACGGGGGTGGCGGGGACTGGTACGCCAACCCGTCTTCACTGCCTAACCTCGTGCGGGAAGCGCGGAAACGGACGGGTATCGACATCTGCGACACAGTGGCCACCGTGCAGCTCATGGACGATCGGCTGTTTGCGTATCCCATGCTCTACATGACCGGACACGGGAATGTGCGGCTTGCCAGCGAAGAGCGCGTGCGATTGCGCCAGTATCTCGCCCGGGGCGGGTTCCTGTGGGCTGACGACAACTACGGCATGGACGAATCGCTGCGGGGGGAGCTGAAAGCCCTGTTCCCCGAACACCCACTGGTCCGTGTGCCCGCGACGCACCCGCTCTACTCGACGCACTACGGGCTGCGGGGTCTGCCGAAGATACACGAGCACGATGGTGACCCGGCGCAGGGGTGGGGGGTGTTCCTTGGCGATCAGCTGGTGGTGTACTACACGTTCAGCTCGGATATCGGTGATGGGATGGAGGATCTGGACGTGCACAACGACGGACCCGAACTGCATGAGCAGGCACTGCGGATGGGTATCAATGTGCTGACGTGGTTCCTTCGACCATGAGCCCCGAGCGGCGTCGTTTCGAATCACTCCTGCGTGGCAAGCGACGGAGTGTGGCCGCGCGCCTGCTGCTGTCGCGTGTGGCAGGAGTACTCGCCGTGTCACTGCTGGGCGCGGCATGCGCCGCGAGTGCATTCGTGCTGTTCCCCTGGACCGTGCTTCCCTTGCTCTGGGATGCGTTGCTGGTGTCTGGGGTGCTGTTGAGCATATGGGCCGCTGTTGACACGATCCTTGTGAGACCCGTGCGGGTCGAGCGGGTTGCCTCGATGCTTGACCGACAATCCGGGAGCGAACATCCCCTGTGCGCGTTGGCGTGCCAGCTGTGCCGTTCTGACGAAGGAGGTGTGTCGGTCCCGCTTGTCGAAGAAGCGGTGCGAAGGGCGCTTGAGCCGCTTGCCCGGGCAGAGACACGGGTACGTGGAGTGCTGTCGCGCACAGCCCTTGCGTGGATGGCGGTGGGGGTAGTCGCCACGGCCGCGTCGCTGGCCCCACGCGCACGCATTCTGGACTACTGGGATCTCCCGCTTCGCAATGTGCAAGCAGCGGGGCGCGTGAGCCCCGGGAGCATCGCCGTTGCACGCGGCGCGAGTACCACACTCGCGCTCGAGCCGCGCGACCACAGCTACCCTTCGTGCATGCTCAAGCTCGAGGCCCCTGGGGGGGGGCACCGCCGGTCGCGGATTCTCAGGCCCGACTCAACCGGTGCGTTTCGCTACCATACCGATTCGCTTACACAGTCATTCGCGTACGAATTCACGCTGGGCAACAGTGCGCTGGGAGTGGACACTGTCACCGTGGTGTCACCGCCCCGTCTGTACGGGTTGCAGGTACGCGTGCAGCCGCCCCGCTACACCCGCCTTGCCGAACGTGAGCTTCCCGAAGGACAGGGGAGCGTGGAGGCGCCGTTTGGATCGCGGATCGGGGTGAGCGCGCGGACAGCGTTTGCGCTTGCCGAAGCGGCCGTGGTGGCAGGGGGCGACACGGTTGCCTTGACAGTTGAGAATACGACGGCGACCGGCTCGTTTGCTGTGTACCGGAACCTGTCGTACACGTTTGCGTTCCGCGACACCCTGGGCCAATC
>CAZJJT010000005.1:0-28807 GCA_964546395.1 uncultured Fibrobacterota bacterium | reverse complement strand
GGTGGGTCTGGAGAACCTTGAGAAGGCGGTTTCGGTCTCGGCGGACAAAGAGACATTTATCAAGGCGCGCAAGGATCGGATGGGGAACCTGGCGGAGCAGTACCTGGCGATGGCGAACGCCGAGTTCACGCAGGGCAAGGAGAACCAGGACGCGGAGTCGCTGGTGCGGGCGGAGTTCTACGTCCAGATGGTGCTGGAGCTGGATTCGACCAACACCGTGGCGAGGAGCCTTCTGAGCCGCGCACGCGTGGAGAATGTCAGCACGTACTCGCTGTACAAGAAGGTGATTGATCCGCCGCCCGACACGTCGCTCTACAAGGTAATCAACAAGTACGACATCTTCCTCGCGGTTGCCGCGCAGCTTCGACGGGCACGCATGCTCACCATGGAAGTCACGATGTGGAACTACTCGTACAACCCGCAGCGGCTGAAAGCGAAGAGTTTTTACCTGGTGGATGCGGGCGGGCGGAAGTATGTCGCCATGGGGTCTTCGAAGATCAAGCCGGAGATGCTCGACCAGGAATTCGAGACCAAGCTGACGCTGAATTTCCCGAAACCCGCGGGGCGGATTCACAAGCTGGTGTACGACAATCCGCCGCATTACTCGGAGAAGCTGTTCTACTGACCTCACCCGCGCTGTGCGGCGCGCGATCTCTCCCGCCCGGGAGAGGTGGTGGTTCCTGCGGCGACAGCGCAGAACCCGCCCCCGGCCTACCCGGCGAAGCACCCAAATGCGTTGGGGGACCTGGTCGTTCCCGCATGTATTTTGCTGAGCCCTGACCGCTCACTTTTCTACCTTCCGGGGTCTCATGGCTCAGCGAATCTATGTCGGCGCCAGAGCGCTTACGCGCGATGCATTGGGCGAACGGACCCGCACCAAGGTAATCAACGACCTCCATATCGGCGCAATCACCGCGATACGCACCACCGCGGTGTACACGATTCACGGGCGGCTTTCGCAGGACGAGCTGCGGGCACTGGCCGCGGGGCCGTTCTCCGATCCGGTCGTGCAGGATTTCACGATTGACAGCACGTTCTGCGATTCGTTCGACTGGATGGTGGAAGTCGGGTACCGTCCGGGAGTTACCGACAACACGGGCCGGACGGCACGTGAAGCCGCGGTGGTGCTGCTGGGCCGCGACCCGGGGCCGGAGTTCTCGGTACATACCGGCAACCAGTACTTCTTCAGCGGCCCAATCCCACGCAAACACGTCGAACTGATCGGTCGGAGTGTGCTCGCCAACGAGCTGATCCAGACGGTCAGCGTGTTCTCACACGATGAGTGGATGAAGAAGCACCGGGAGGAGTTCGCGGCGCCGGTGGTGGCGGGCGGGAGCGGCAGTGTCCGGCCGTATGTCGAAGTGGATCTGGAGGTGGACGATGCGGGGCTGATGAAGATCAGTCGCGAGGGGATGCTGGCGTTGTCGCTTGCGGAGATGCAGGCGATACGTGAGCATTACCGCAGTGCCGAAGTGCGGAAGCACCGGGCGGACTCCGGACTGCCTTCCCTGCCGACCAACGTGGAGCTGGAGATACTCGCGCAGACCTGGTCGGAGCACTGCAAACACAAGATATTCAATGCGCGGATCGAATATACAGAAAATGGTGGCAAAAAACATACAAGAGATGGTCTTTTCAAGAGTTATGTTCGGCGCACCACTGAAGAAGTGCGGCGGGCGAAGGGCGAGCAGGATATCTGCCTGTCAGTGTTCAAGGATGACGCCGGGATCGTGATATTCAACGACACGCATGCGGTGTCGTTCAAGGTGGAGACCCACAACAGTCCCTCCGCGCTCGACCCGTACGGCGGCGCGCTCACCGGGATCGTCGGCGTGAACCGCGACACGTTTGCCGCGGGCATGGGGGCGCGGTTGATCGCCAACACCGATGTCTTCTGTTTCGCTTCACCGTTCCACGATCAGCCCCTCCCCCCGCGGATTCTTCATCCCAAGCGCGTGCTGGAGGGGGTGCGGGAAGGCGTTGAGCACGGAGGCAACAAATCGGGGATACCGACGGTCAACGGGACGATCGTGTTTGACGAGCGGTTCCTTGGCAAACCGCTGGTGTACTGCGGCACCCTGGGGATCATGGAGCGGGAGATTGGCGGCCGGAAGGGGTATGAGAAGCTGGCACTGAAGGGCGACCACGTGTTCATGGTTGGTGGGAAGGTAGGCAAGGACGGGATCCACGGGGCGACTTTCTCTTCCGAGGCCCTCCACGAGGGCTCCCCGGTGACAGCTGTGCAGATTGGTGACCCGATTACGCAGAAGCGTACCACCGATTTCCTGCTGAAGGCGCGGGAGTTGGGGTTGTACGACGCGATGACCGACAACGGGGCGGGCGGGTTGTCCAGTTCGGTGGGGGAGATGTCGCGACAGACCGGCGGCGCCACGCTCCATCTTGACCGCGCACCGGTGAAGTACCATGGGCTGGAGCCATGGGAGATTGTGGTGTCGGAAGCCCAGGAGCGCTTCACCGTATCGGTGCCGCCGGAGCATGTTGGCGAGTTCGCGGCACTGGCGGAGGAGTGGAATGCCGAAGCGACCGACATGGGGGAGTACCACGACGCGGGGTATTTCCGGCTGATGTACGAGGGGAAACCGGTTGGTGAGATCGACATGGAGTTTCTGCACGAGGGTGTGCCGGTGATGCAGCTTGAGGCGCGGTGGGAGCCGCCTTCGGTAGCAGTGAAACCTGTTCGTGACGCCGACCCGTCGGCGGACCTCCTGGCGCTGCTGGGTCGCCTGAATATCTGCAGTAAGGAATACGTGGTTCGCCAGTACGACCACGAGGTGCAGGGCGGCAGCGTGGTAAAACCGCTGTGCGGGGCGCGCAATGACGGGCCTTCGGACGCGGCGGTGTTCCGTCCGCTGCTCGACTCGAGCGAAGGGCTGGTGGTGTCGAACGGAATCGTACCGCGGTACAGCGATTTGGACGCGTACGCGATGGCGGCGTGCGGGGTGGATGAGGCGGTGCGCAACGCGGTGTGCGCCGGCGCCGACCCCGACCACATGGCGGGGCTGGACAATTTCTGCTGGTGCGACCCGGTGAAAAGCGCTGAGAATCCGGACGGTGACTACAAGCTGGCGCAGTTGGTGCGGGCGAATCAGGCGTTGTTCGATATCTGCACGGCCTACGGCGTGCCGTTGATATCGGGCAAGGACAGCATGAAGAACGACTACCGTATCGGCGACACGAAGATCTCGATACCGCCCACCGTTCTGTTCAGCCTGGTGGCGAAGATCGAGGATGTGAGCCGGGCGGTGACCATGGATTTCAAGGCAGCCGGCAATCCGGTGTATCTCGTGGGCGTGACCTACGGCGATCTCGGCGCCAGCGAGTACGCCCAGATGAAGGGGGCGTCGTACGACAGCGTGCCGTGGCTGCGCGACCCCTCGGGGGCTATTGCCGCCTACCGTGCTCTCCACCGGGCGATTGGCAGGGGCATGGTCCGTGCGTGCCACGATCTGTCGGATGGCGGGTTGGCGGTGGCGCTGGCGGAGATGTGCATGGCGGGGGAACTGGGCGTGCGGCTTGAGCTGGGAGGCGTGCGCTCAGAGGGGCGCCTGCAGGAGTTCGAGGTGTTGTTCTCGGAGTCGCCGTGCCGGATACTCGTGGAAGTGGACGCGGGGCGGGCGAAGGCGTTCGAGAAAGAGCTGGCAGGGGTACGGATGTCGCGCGTGGGGATGGTGGAGCGGGGTGAGCGGGTGGTGGCCACGGGCCGCGGCGGCCGCGAGGTGGTGTCGGTGTCGAGGATTGACTGCAAGGCGGCCTGGAAGGGCGTGCTGAATTTCTGATTTGCCGGGGAGTACGGTGACAATGCCAAAAGAGCCTTCAGCGCTGGTCCTTGCCGGTAACGGGACCAACTGCGAGCGGGAAACGGCGTACGCCTGTCGCATGGGCGGATTCGGCCGCGTGGATATCGCGACCGTGTGGGAGTGGCTCCACGGTGACGTGTCGCTGGAGCGCTACCATCTGCTGATGTTTCCCGGGGGGTTCCTTGACGGGGATGATCTGGGATCGGGGAAGGCGCAGGCCAACCGGTTCCTTCATTCGGCTGCCGCGGGTTCGGCGCAGACGCTCTTTGCGCAGGTGGTGGCGTTTGTGGAGAACGGTGGGCTGATCATGGGTGTCTGCAACGGGTTCCAGTTGATGGTGAAACTGGGATTGCTGCCGGCACTTGACGCTGACTACGGCACGCAGAGCGTGACCCTCACGCACAACGACTCGGGCCGCTTCGAGGATCGCTGGGTGTGGCTGAAGGCCAACAGCAGTTCGCCCTGCGTGTTCACGCGCGGTCTCGACACCATCTACCTTCCCGTGCGCCACGGCGAGGGCAAACTGGTTGCGCTTGACTCGGGCGTGCTCGACGAGATGGAGTCGGGAGGGCAGGTAGTGCTTCGCTACGCCGATGCTTCCACCGGCGAACCGACCTGCCGCTACCCGGACAACCCCAACGGCTCACAGGGGGCGATTGCCGGCCTGTGCGATCCGACCGGGCGGCTGTTCGGTCTGATGCCTCACCCCGAGGCATACCTGTTCCGCACCAACCATCCCCGGTGGACCCGTGAAAAGGTCCCGGAGGAAGGGATGGGGGTGGCGATGTTCCGGAATGCGTATGACTGGGTGAGCAACGTGAAGTAGGGAGTGAGGAGAGTCCCGCCTTTCCCCTCTCGCTGCTCAGTGCTGCTTCCACCCCTATGCCCTGAACATCCGCCCCAGGTGTTTGCCCATCAGCAGTGAAGCCAGCACGAGGCCGCCGGCGAGGAACAGCATGCAGCACACGCCAAGCGCGCTTGCCACGTAGTCACCATCGGGAATCTTGCTCAGCAGACCGTAGATAGCGCGGGTAAGCGGGAAGAACTCGCGGCGCACGGCGAGCACCATGCTCTCCGACACTTCGAGCATGGCGAACATGAACGACAGCACCGCACCTGCCACGAGGTTGGCGGCGATGAGCGGGAGCGTGACGGTGCGGACCGTAGTGAGCGGCCCGGCCCCGCATGAGCGCGCGGCCTCCTCATACTCTACGCCCACCTGCTGCAGGCCGGCGTAGGCGGCGCGGAAACAGAAGGGAAGGCGGCGCACGGCGTAGCCGATCACGAGCAGGGCCACGGGGTTCTTGAGCGGGTCGAGGAACGTGCCCGAGAACGTGGCCACGTAGCCGAACGCCAGCACCAGTCCCGGCAGCGCGATGGGCAGCATCACGACGGCATCCACGAGCCACCCCGCACGGATCCGGCGGCGAAGGATGAACCAGGCGATGGTGACACCGATGGCGATATCGGCCACGGTGCTGAGACTGGAGTAGAACAGCGAGTTGCGGGTCGCGAGTATGACATCCGGCTCACTGAGCGCTTCACCGAAGAACCGCAGGCTGAACTGCGTGGGCAGCGCGGTGAAGAACCAGTCCTGGGCCACCGAGGTGAGCAGGAGGCCGAGGTGGGGAAGCAGGGAAAGGAGCAGGACCACCACGATGAACGCGTGCATCAGAACGGCGAGACCGCGGGACGGCCGCCGCAGTTGCTGGGCGCGGTAGCCCTTGGTGCCGCCGGTGGTTTCGGGCGGCGCGAAACGTTTGAACACGAACATGAACAGGAGCGTGATCGCGATGACGAACACCACCATGGCGGGACCGGTGGGGTCGCTGTTGATCGCGGTGACACGGTCGAAGATCTCGACGGCAAGGAGGCGACGGTAGCCGAGGACCAGCGGGGTGCCGAGGTCGGTGAGGCTCCAGAGGAACACGATGACCATGCCGGAGAGGTAGCCGGGCAGTGACAGCGGGAAGGTGATGTCACGAAACACGCGCCACGGCCTGGCCCCGCACGACCGGGCGGCCTCGTTGAGCTGCGGGTCAACGTTGGCGAGAGCGGCAGTGACATTGAGGTACATGATGGGGAACAGGTGCAGGGCCTGGAGAAACGCTACCCCCCAGAAGCCCGTGCTCTCGAACCAGTCGAACGGTGCGGTGCCGATGAGCATGTTGAGCATGCCGTAGCGGGCGAAGATGCGCTTGATGCCGATGGCGCCGACGAAAGGCGGCATGACCATGGGTACGAGAACCAGCCCCGAGGCGAGCTTCTTCAGCGGGAAGTCGTAGCCGGTGACAAAGGTGGCGAGGGGGAGAGCGATGAGGGTGGTGAGCACCACGCAGGCGCAGGCGAGGCCGATGCTGTTGAGCAGGGCGCCGAGCACCACCGGACTGGCGACCGTGCTGAAGAAGAGCGAGAAGGACGGGGCGCCGCCGAAGAAGAACGTGCGGGAGAACACGCCGAGCAGCGGGTACACCAGGAACGCGCCGAGAAACAGCACGATTGCCGCATAGAACGCGAGGTCGGTGGCGCGCGAGCGCGAGATCACGAGGCCCCCTGCTGGTTGGGGAGCACGCGGACCGCGACAGGATCGACCGAGACAGTTACCGGGGAACCGATCGCGGGGCGGGGCGAGTCGCGCTGGATGTCGAGCAGGAGGATACGGATCCCGTTGGCGAGGTCGACGCTGTGGGTTTCCACCGCGCCGTTGAACTCGCGATCGCGCACGACCGCCTCGAGGCGGTTCTCGGCCGCCCCGGTCCCGAACCGCACATCCTCGGGCCGGAACACCGCGGCCACGTCGGCGCCCGGCAGCACCGCGCTCTCGGCGGGCCGCATGCCGACGAGGGTCACCGCGCCGCAGTTGACCCGCACCCGGTCTCCCTCGACGACCTCGACGCGGCCCCGCAGGGTGTTGGCGCGCCCGAAGAACTCGGCGGCATAGACACTTGCAGGCTCGTTGTACAGCTGCTCGGGCGTGCCGATCTGCACCAGCCTCCCGTCCCGCAGCAGCGCCACCCGCTGGGCCATCGACGACGCTTCTTCCTGATCGTGCGTGACGTAGACCATGGTGACACCCAGGCGCTGGTGAAGGGCGCGGATCTCCCGACGCATCTCCTTGCGCAGCCGCGCATCGAGGTTGCTCAGCGGCTCGTCGAGGAGCAGGATCTCCGGTTCGTAGACCAGCGCGCGGGCGAGTGCCACGCGCTGCTGCTGGCCGCCCGACAGCTCGCCGGGCTTGCGCTCGCCGAGTGCTGCCATGTCGACCAGCGCAAGGGCGTTCTGGACCTTCGTGCGCACCGACTCTTTCGCAACCCCGCGCATGTTCAGTCCGTAGGCCACGTTGCCGGCCACGCTCATGTGGGGCCAGAGCGAGTAGTTCTGAAACACCATGCCGATGTTGCGCTTCTCGACAGGACGGGCGAGCAGGTCGGCGCCGCGGAAACGCACACTGCCGGTGTCGGGCAGACACAAGCCGGCAACCACGCGCAGCAGGGTGGTTTTGCCGCAGCCCGAGGGGCCGAGCAGGAAGAACAGCTCCCCCTCGGCGATGGAGAGGCTCACGCTGTCGAGGGCGACGGTCTCGCCGAAGCGCTTGGTGATATTCTGTATGTCAAGCGTGGTCATTGCCTGTCCCTCCCTCCAGTCCACCGCACCACACGGGCGAGGTCCTCTCGCAGAGACGCATAGGTACGGGTAATGCTTCTCGTGGTGACCTCACCGCTGTCTTCCGCCTTCCCTGCGCGTCTCCGCGCCTCCGTAAGAACCACTGTGCTTCACTGTCACATCGCGTCCAGCGAACGGTAGCGCTGCTGCGCGCGGCGGGTCCAGGCGTTGATCAGTTCGGTGCGTTTGCGCGCGAACTCCGGCGTGCGCCAGGCGGCCGACAACTCGAGGGCTTCCCGCTCCCCGATACCGATCTGCAGGGATGGTTCGTACTGCGCGGGGGTCAGGCCCCGCTCGATAACATGCTTCCAGGCGCGCTTCAGCTCCGCGTGCGGTGTGATAACGAACGAGGCGATCATATCGCCGAGTATCGCCCGCCGCTTCCCCGCCAGCTTCGCGTCGTAGTCCAGTGCGGCGCGCGAGTCGTAGGGGTTGGTGGTGACCGTGAGTGTGGATGGGTCGGCGCGGTAGAGCGTCGAATCGACCGGAAAGCGGCAGAGGGGATGGCGTATGGGCCCGCCCGGGAGCCCCGGCTTGCGTATCCAGAGCATCTGCCCTTCCCCCAGCACGTAGTCGACGAACGATGCGGCCAGGACGGGGTCGGGCGACTGTTTCAGCACCGCAATACCGTCGGGGGTGATTACGCTCTGTCCCTCGGGGAGCACGAATGCGAGGCGGTGCGTGCCGTAGCGCTGGATCTCGATGAACGCGTAGAAATCGATGACGAGGCCGAATGCAGCCTGGCCTGTCGAGACCTCTTTGGCCGCGGTGGACGCGCTCTTGGCGAATGACTGCACGTTAGCGCCCATGCGGGTGATGATGTCCCAGCCTTTGTGCCAGCCGTAGGCCTGCAGCAGCAGCTCGTACATCATGTGAATACTCCCGCTGTAGCGCGGGTCGCCGGAACTCACCCACCCGAAGTACTCGCGGCGGGCGAGGTCCTCCCAGGTCGCGGGCAGTTCGAGGTTGTTGCGCTTCGCGGCCTCACGGTTGCAGATGATGCCGAAACTGGAGAGTGCGGCACCGTACCACAGGGAGTCCTGCTGGTAGATATCGACCCCGTGAAGGCGCGCGGGGATAGCGGCGAGGAGCGAATCGGGGACGGGGTGCTTCGCGAGCAGGTTCTGTTTGCCGAGCTGGATGAACGGGTAGTCCCCGCCGCCGAAGAAGATGTCGACGCCGGCGGCCTTGTGTGCCGCCGCGCTGCGCGAGCGGACGTACTCAATTGCCTCACCGGTCCCGCCGACATCGATCCACCGCACGGCCACACGCTCACCATGCTCCTGCCGGTACCATTCTTCGAAGCCGTGGCCGAACTCGGCGCGGATCTCGGGCGAATGGGGCGAAATGACGACCACTTCACGGAGCTTCTCGGTGCGGCAGGAGACGCCGCAGGCGAGCAGCGAGAGAAGAGCACAGCCGCACAGGCCTGCCGCGCGCACGCGCTGCTGCTGTCGTACTCGTACGTGCACTCGTACTCGTCTTGTGAAGTGGCGACGGCTTCGGCTACGTGCCCAGACCCGCACGGAATATCTCGTTGACCCGTTCCTGGGTCTTGTTCGCCACCAGTGTCGGCACATCGATGTCTTCGAGCGCCTTCTCGAGCCGGGGGGTGAGCGCCGCGTTCAGCCGGTCATCCATGATCATGGCCAGCTTGCGGTCAAGCACTGCGTCGAGGGTGCGGTCCACCGCGGCGTCGATATGCGTGTCGACCGTCTCGCCGATACGCGACTCGACCTCGGCGGCCACACGCTCGGGGATCATCTTGGGGAGCCGGCTGTCGAGCCCGACGGGCACCTTGCGGTCGAGAACCGGGTCGATCGTGCGGTCCACGGCACCATCGATGAGCTGCTCCACCGCGGCGGGCAGTCTCTCTTCGAGCTCGCTGCCCATGGTATCGGCGACAGTGGTCTTGACCGCCGGGCCGACCAGTTCGGGAAGGGAGTTGGAGACAGCCAGTTCGACCGCGGTCTGCACCTGGGCCGAGAGGTTCTCCTGCACGATAGTGTTCAGCCGGTCGGATATGACGGTGTCCAGTCGCTCGCGGATAGCCGATTCGAGCGCACTCGACATGACATTCTGGAGTTGTTCCTGCACGATGGCGTTCATGCGGTCGCTGACGATGGCTTCGACGTCCTGCACAATCGACTTCTGCGCCTTCCGGAGCATCAGGAGCTTCTTGTTGAGTCCGGTACCGGCATACACCCCATACAGAGCAACAATCAGCCCTGCCCCGGCAACGCCAAACAGCACCAACAGCACTGAACCCGGCATCGTGTGTTCCCCTTCGTGGCTACCGCACAACTGCTTCCGGCACTCTATCCGCCATCGACTTCGGCCTCGAGGTCATCCTCCAGGTCGTCCGCGTCATCTTCCTCCTCATCATCGTCATCATCATCGTCGTCATCATCGTCGTCTTCGAACAGGTCGCTTTCGATCTCGTCGTCTTCGCCGAATTCCAGTTCGTCCGAGTCTTTTTCCAAGTCGTCATTCCAGGCTGGTACCATGGGACGATCTCCTGGTGTGGTTGTTGATTTGGATCGAATGCCGCCGCGCCCGCCTGCATCACGTGCAGGCGGACGCGCACCATGCGGCACCTACTCCATCTCTCCCGCGTCCTCGGCGCCCTCTTCCGCTTCCGCGGGGGCTTCCTCAGTAGCGGCCTCTTCCGTGGCTTCCTCAGCCGCCGGCTCAACCGCTTCGGCCGGGGCCTTGGTCTCTGCCGAAGGCTCTTCCTTGGTACCCGACTTGCAGCCAACCATCGCAAAGCTTACAGCGCACAGCACGACTAGAAGAAAACGGGCCATTTGTGCTACCCCCTTGGAAGGTTATCCCGTGTATGCGACTGGCCTGAAGGCTGCGCTGCCTGCGCTGCCCGCATCGCAACACGTCTGACTGGCATTCAATCTACAAAGGGGGAGCGGAAAAAGCAATCCTGTGCCCCGAATGGGGCTCGGCGGCGCAGTGCGAGGCAGCGGGGCGGCGATGTAAATTGCCCCGCGCATGGTCCGCCGCTATGACATCGAGCAGGGCGTGCTCATCGGTTCGGAGCACGACGAAGCACCCGTGGTGGTGTACGTGGCGCCCACCGCCGAAGAGCGGGGGGAGCTGGTGAGCCGGTACGGGCTCGACGAGCACACCGTGGCGTCTTCGCTGGACCCCGAGGAGCAGGCGCGGGTGGAATTCGACCCCGACTGCACGGCCGTCATCCTCAAACGTCCCCAGAACGTCTCCTCGCGTGAGGAGTTTCTGTTCAAGGTCTGTTCGGTCGGCGCGTTTCTCTGCGGCGACCGAACGGTCTTCGTCACCGCCGAGGACTTCCCGATCTTCGAGGGCAAGCAGTTCCAGCGTGTCACCACGGGTACCGACATCCTGCTGAAGTTCATCTATCGCACCATATTCCATTTCTACGGGCACCTGAAGGCGATGAATGCGATCTCGGGTGAGATCGAGCAGAAGATCAACACGTCGATGGAGAACAAGTACCTTATCAATATGTTCACGGTGGAGAAGAGCCTGGTATACTACCTTGACGCACTCAACTCCAACGCCGCGGTTATCGAGCGTATCCGCAACCACCTGGCGCGGCTGCAGAGCGCGCCGGAGTTGCTCGACTTCCTCGACGATATCACGATTGAGAACCGCCAGTGCGCCAAGCAGGCCGAAATCTACTCGACCGTGCTGGGCTCGCTGATGGACGCACGCGTGTCGATTGTCAACAACAACCTGAACGTGCTCATGAAGACGCTGGCCAAGATCACGCTGGCAGTGATGATCCCCACGTTCGTGGTGAGCGCGTTCTCGATAAACGTCGCGATCCCCTTCCAGAAGAACCCGCAGGCGTTCCTGATGGTCATGGGCGCGTCCGCGCTCTCGCTCGCCGCGCTGCTGGTGATATTCCGGACGAAGAAGTGGTAGCGGGGCTCGGGCGGGGGACGATCTGACCCCCCGACTGCTTTGCCCGTTGACAGCGCAGCCCTTTTGTGGTAAATTCAGCTCCAGCTGATGCGTTGTTTTGCGCACGGCTGTCCATTTCACCCGGAGGCGTATCTGTGGAATACAACCGACTGATCGTGTGGATCGGTTCGTTTGCGCCTACGGGTGTGATCTGCCCTGATCGCGGGCACGATGATGCACCCATGGGACAGCGACGGACGGGGAGGTACGGCTAGAGTACCATACTGAGAGCGAACTCAGCAGCCCGCCGTCGGAGAGAATCCAACGGCGGGCGTTTTTTTTGGTGAAGGGAGCGGTATGAAGCTGCGTGACAGGTTGCCGGAGAATCTCAAGGAGCTGCTCGAACGCAGGCTGCGGAGTGGCGAGACGCTGCGCTACTGCCTGGCGAGTGACCTGACGGTGGACCGCGTGTTCGGTCACAGCTACCTGGCGTGTACCACGGAGCGCGTGTTTGTGCTGGGTGAACAGGAGATCGTGGTTGAGCTGGCGCTGAGCGGTATCGAGGAAGTGGTGGTGGACGAGTTGTTCGGCGGCGGGCGACTGGTCGCGCGGATGGGCTCCGAGCAGGTGGCGCTTACGTGTTACACCAAGGCGCTGGTGCCGCAGTTCGGCGTGTTCTGCCGCGTGCTCAACGAGCTGATTCGCGGCGCGCCGGTGGAGATTCCGGAGGACGACGAGAGGGCGTACTGCAGCCGCTGCGGCGCGCCTCTTCCGGAGCGCGGCGAAGCGTGCGCGTTGTGCGTGCCGCGCTGGACCATCTTCCGGCGCCTCCTGGGGCTGCTGAGACCGTATCGCGGCAAGGCGCTGCTGCTGGTGTCGGCAACCGCGCTGACCGTCGTGGCACAGATGGTCCCGCCGTATGTCACCAAGCGGATTGTCGATGATGTTATCAGGGCGCAGCAGGTTGCCCTGCTGATGCCGTGGATACTGGCGATGCTGGGGGCGGGGGTGCTGTTTCTGCTGGCGCGGCTGAGTTCGGGGATGTTGAGCACGTGGCTGGCGGCCCGCGTGGTCAGCGACCTGCGCGAGAAGCTCCACTCGGCGCTGCAGCGGCTGCAGCTGGGGTATTTCACCCGGCGCAGCAGCGGCGTGATCGTGAGCCGGACGATGCACGATACGCAGGAGCTGCAGCAGTTCCTGGTGGAGGGGATGCCGTTCATGATGGTGAACGCGGTACTGTTCGCGGGAATCGCGACCATACTGGTGCGGCTCGACGCGAAGCTGGCGATGCTGGTGTTCCTGCCGGTGCCGTTCCTGGTGTTCGGCGCCGAGTGGTTCTGGAACCGTCTCGACCCGCTGTTTCACCGCCGCGGCAGCACCATGAGCGCTCTTCACTCGGTGCTGAGCGAGTCGATCAACGGGATCCGTGTGGTGAAAGCGTTCGCGCAGGAACAGCGTCGCTCGGCCACGTTCAACCGTCACAACGAGAACCTGTTCAGGCTGCGGTTCAGCATCGACAGCACGTTCATCGGCTTCGAGCAGGTGATGTTCTGGATTATGCAGCTGGGGATTACGGGAGTGTGGTTCTTCGCGGCACGGCGCATCGCCGGCAGCGACCCGAGCCTGACCCTGGGAGACCTGCTGGCGTTCGTCGGGTATATCTGGCTGCTCTACGGCCCGCTGCAGTGGTTCACGGCGGTGCTGAGCTGGATGACGCACGCGTTTTCGAGCGCCGAGCGGATATTCAGCGTGCTGGACTCGCCGCCCGAGACCTACGACGCGCCCGGGGCGGTAGCGGTACCGCGTTTGAAGGGGGGAATACGGTTCGAGAACGTGCGGTTCAGCTACGAACGGGGCAAGGAGGTGCTCAAGGGGGTAAGCTTCGAAGTGAACCCGGGCGACATGGTCGGCCTGGTGGGCAAGTCGGGCGCCGGGAAGAGCACGATTATCAACCTGATGTGCCGGTTTTTCGACGTGGATGCGGGTGCGGTATATGTCGACGGGCATAATGTCAAGCAGGTGCGGCTGGAGGACCTGCGGCGCCAGGTGGGCATGGTGATGCAGGAGACGTTCCTGTTTGACGGGAGCATTATCGAGAACATCCGGTACGGACGGCCCGGGGCAAGCTTCGAAGAGGTGGTGCGGGCGGCACGGGCGGCCAACGCTCACGAGTTCATTGTCGACAAGGAGGACGGGTACGACACGGTGATCGGCGAGAGAGGTATTGAGTTGTCGGGAGGAGAGAAGCAGCGGCTGTCGATCGCGCGGGCGATCCTGCACGATCCGCCGATACTGATTCTTGACGAAGCGACCTCGTCGATTGACAGTGAAACCGAACGCAACATACAGGAAGCTATCGCGACGCTTATCAGGGGACGCACGACTATCGCGATTGCGCATCGCCTGGCGACCCTGCGCAACGCCGACCGCCTGTTGGTTATCGAGGACGGGATACTGGCGGAGACAGGGACGCATGACGAGCTGATGGCACGGGGCGGGCAGTACGCGCGGCTGGTGGCGATTCAGTCGGAGCTGAGCAGGATACGCGGCGAGGTATGGAAGGAGTAGGTGATGAAAGGGAAACTGACGTTGACACGGCGGCACGGGCGGACCTACGTACGCGTGGACGGTGAGCAGAAAGAGACCCCGGTGCGGGTCGCGTGGGCGCGGCCGCTCACCGGCTGGGGGCGCGAGCTGGTGCTGGTGGACGAGAAGAAGCGCGAGGTGGCGATGCTCGAGGGGCTCGAGGAGCTGGACGTGGGGTCGCGGGAGGTGGTTGCACGCGACCTGTGCGAGCGCTACCTGGTGACCACGGTTCACCGGGTGATGGGCACGAAGACGCACTTCGGGATCCGTTACTGGGATGTGGAGACCGACCGCGGCAGAAGGCGATTCGCGGTGAAGGATCCGACGCGGAGCGTGCTGTATCTTACGGACGACCGGATGCTGGTGCGCGATACACTGGGCAACAGCTACACGATCGAGTCGTTTGCCGCGCTTGACAAGCGAAGCAGGCAGTTGGTCGAGAACGTGCTATAGACCTTGCGGCGCCGAACCTGCACGGCGGACAGGAGAGAGCATGAGAAGAGGAGAGAAGGAGATTCATGAGCGCGGAGAGGTCGATGCCATCATTCGCTCATGCCGGGTATGCAGACTCGGCATGAGCGACGGGGGCACACCGTATGTGGTTCCGGTGTGCTTTGGCTACGAGGACGGGACCGTGTACGTGCACAGCGCCAAAGAGGGGCGCAAGATCGACATCCTGCGGAAGAACGCGTCGGTGTGCGTGGAGTTCGACAAGCCAGGGGACCTGGTCGAGGCACCGAAGGCGTGCGGGTTCGGTATTCACTTCCGGAGCGTAATCGGTTCCGGGACCGCGCGATTTGTGGAAGACACGGCAGAGCGCGTCCGCGGGCTCAACGCGATCATGCGCCAATACACCGGTCGCGACTTCGAGTTCACCGAACCCGAAGCGCGCAGCGTGGTGGTGCTGGCGGTAGCGCTGGAGCAGGTGAGCGGGAAGGCTGGGTGATCACACTCCAGGCAGTCAGCAAGCGCTTCGGCCACCGGGTTGTCTATGACAACATCTCCGCGGGGATACACCCGTCACACCGCACGGCGCTGATTGGCCCGAACGGTGCGGGCAAGACGCTGCTGCTGCGCATGCTGACGGGGAGCGAAGCCCCCGATTCGGGCCAGGTCGTGGTGCCGTCCGATGTCACCCTCGGCTACCTTCCCCAGGAACTGGCACTCGACGAAGTGACGACGCCGCTGCAGCACGTGCTGGCACCCTTCAGCCACCTTCTGGAGGTCGAGGCGGTGTACGAGCGCCTGTCGGCAGCGCACGACAGCGGTTCGGCCGAGTACCGCCGTGCCGCCGACGAACTGGCGAAGCTGCAGGCGGCCCAGCATGTCCACGACGTCTTCTCGCTTCCCTCGCGTGCCCTGGCGATCCTGGCGGGACTCGGGATAGACGAGCCCATGGCCAACCGCGCCATGCTGGAGCTTTCGGGTGGGTTCCGCATGCGGGCAGCGCTTGCGCGCCTGCTGCTGATGTCCCCGGATATGCTGCTGCTCGACGAGCCTACGAACCACCTGGACATGGACTCGCTGATCTGGCTGGAGCGGTTCCTCGAGAGATTCGCCGGCGGGCTCCTCATCATTTCGCACGACCGCGACTTTCTCAACCGTACCACCGGCCGCACGATCGAGATCCGCGGGGCGGCGCTTGTGCAGTACCACGGGACCGTGCGGCAGTTCCTCGCGTGGAAGGAACAGCGTGACGCCACCGACTCGCGGCGCACCGCAAGCCTGCAGCGCCGCATAGACGCCACCGAACGGTTCATCGAACGGTTCAAGGCCAAGAACACGAAAGCGTCGGCGGCGCACTCGAAGGAGAAGGCGCTGGCGAAGCTGAAGGAGCAGCTGCCCGCTCAGCAGCAGGAGTCCTCGGGGCTGCGGTTCCATCTCAGGTCCACCGGTCGCAGCGGCGCACTCCCGCTGGCGCTGAGCGATGTGAGTGTCGCCTACGGCGACAACGTCGTGTTTACCGCCCTGTCGTTGAACGTGCCGCGCGGACAGCGGGTGGCGATTGTGGGGCCCAACGGTGTCGGCAAGTCGACACTGCTGAAAGCGTGCGCCGGCGTGGTGGAACCCAGCGGCGGAAGCGTGGCGCTCGGCCACAACACTACAGTGCGCTATTTCAGCCAGCACCGCCTCGAACAGCTCGATCCGGACGCGACGTTGTACGACACGGTGGCGCGGCAGGTGGCAGGCGGCGGGCGCTTCGAGGTGCAGGCAATACTGGGCGCGTTCATGTTCAGCGGCGAAGATGTCGACAAGAAGGTCGGCGTGCTCTCGGGCGGCGAGAAATCGCGGTTGTCGCTCGCGGCTATCCTGGCCAGCCCCGGCAACGTGCTGCTCCTGGATGAGCCTACGAACCATCTGGACATCGAGTCGGTGGAGCGGCTGGCCGACGTGCTGGAGGGGTTCGACGGGACACTGCTTGTCGTGTCGCACGATGAGTACCTTCTGTCGCGCGTGGCGACGCGGGTACTGGAGATGCGCCCCGGGCGGCTTCGCGACGTACCCGGAAGTCTTGCCGACTACCGCGCTGCTGTCGAAGCCGGGTTCGGCGAACCGGTCCCTGGCGGGGCGGGCGCGCCCACCGGGGGGGAACAGCTGTGTGCTGAGCACAAGCAGAAGCGGATCCGCAAACGCCAGGAACGTACCCGGCTCGAGCGGGCGGTGGCGAAGGCGGAGAAGCAGATTGCGCAACTCGAAGAAGAGATGGCGCAGTGCCGCCGCGAGCTCGAGTCGCCCGCCAATGCCACCAACCACGAACTGCTGCACGAGTGTACCGAGACCTTCGCTATCCTCGAGTCGCGGCACATCCAGCTGCTTGCCGAGTGGGAGTACGCGCAGGGGGAGCTGGAGAGAGTGGTGGGGGGGTAGGGTCAGATGTGGGGACGGTGTCAATTATATTATCATGGATGCCACGCAAAGCCAGAATCGACTACCCTGGTTCAACCCACCATGTGATGGCGCGGACTTTCGGGGCACTCAGTCTCTTCGTAGACACACAGGATCGGGAGCACTTCATCACGCTGCTGTCGCGGCGGTTGCGTGAGTGCGGCTGTCGATGTTACGCTTGGGCCCTGATGGATACCCACTACCATCTGCTTGTGCGGACATCTGAGAGGCAACTGTGGAGGGTCATGAAGCCGCTCAACACTGATTACGCTCACTACTACAATCGCAGGCATGTTCGGCGAGGGCCGCTGTTCGCTGAACGCTACAAGTCGATAGTCACTCAGGACCAGGGCTACCTCCAGGAAGTGCTGCGGTATGTCCATCTCAACCCGATCCGCTCTGGGACCTGTCGATCGCTGCGGGCTCTCGACTCGTACCCTTGGACAGGCCACAGTTGTCTCATGGGTGTGATTGCTCGCGACTTCCAGGAGACCCGAACGGTGCTTCGCCGCTTTGGCCGAACAGCGAGCGAAGGACGGCGAGCGTATGCCAGGTTCATGCAGGAAGGGTTGGTGGAACAGGGAGCCAGTACGGTGGTGGATACCATACGAATGAACAACGCTGGCACTACGGAGAGAACGACCCCGGACTGCTGGGTGATGGGTGACAGCGAATTCCAGAAGGCTGTGCTCCGAAGGGACCACGAAAACCGTCTCACAATCGCGCGGTTCTGCAAGAGCGGACTCACCCTGGAGACTCTCCTTCGCGCAGTTGCCGAGAGATTTGGCCTCCTCGAGGATGTTGTCCTGAGGGTTTCGAAGCGAACCGACGCGGCCTCAGCACGCAAGGTCTTCTGTTGCCTTGCGTGCCAAGCCGGATTTCCAACTCGCGAAACCGGTGCTTTCCTCGGGATTCAGCAGGCGGCCGTGTCGAGTTCTGCTCGCAAGGGGCAGAACATCGTGAAGGGAACGGGGCTGAGTCTGGAGAGTTTCTGCCGGTGATTGGCCGGCCCGACTGGTCGGTGGCGTACACGAGGAGGCGGACACCACATAGTATAATAATTGACACCGTCCCCCCCCCTTACCTTCGCGCTACGTGCTGTGTTCTGCCTCCCTGCTCCTGAAGAACAGCGCGAGCACCGCCAACTCCGCAACCGACATCCACAGCGGCACGCTCCAGAAGACCCGGTAGTCCACGCCGCCCTCCGGCCCCATCGCGGCATCCATGGTCCACCCTGCCACATAGCTGCCGACGAGCGAGGCCAGGCCGAAGGTGATAATCATGAACAGCAGTTGCACGCCGCTGCGCGAGCCGGAGGTGCTGTGGCTGTCGAGATACATCAGCGACGCCATCATGAAGAACGCGATGGAGAAGCCGTGGCCCGAAAGCCCGATCAGCATCGTGGCAGTAGAACCACCGTAGGCGAACAGGGCGAAGCGGAACACCTCACCACCGATCCCGAGCGCGAACATCCGCGTGTACCCGAGACGGCGCGTGGTCCACGCGACAGTCGTCATGAGGATGACTTCGCTGATCTGCCCGAGTGTCATGGCGGGCATGATGTGTTTCTCGGCAATCCCGGCAGCTTTCAGGTACGGTGCGGCGCCCACGTAGTAGTACTGGTAGACAACGAACGCGAGGAAGTTGATGGCCGCGAGCACGGTGATATCGGGGCGGCGCAGCAGGGCGAGCGCTTCACGGGGCAGCAGGCTGCCCCGCGCGCGATCGGCGGCGTTGCCGACAGGGAGCGTGAGGCAGTACAGCGCCATCAGCGCGGAGCCGGCGGCCGAGACAAGCAGTGCGTGGGGAAGGCGACTGGGGGCACCCTCGGGGGCGGCACCCAGCCACAGGTAGCTGAACGTGTACGACACGACGATCCATCCGACCGTGCCCCAGACGCGCACCGTGGCGAAGCGGGAGCGGCCGCCGGGGATGTGGTGAAACACGACGGCGTTGGTCAGGCCGATGCTGGGCCGCAGGGCGACCATGTACAACAGGTACAGCACGAGCACCGGCACAAACGCCTGCTGGCGGAACAGCGCGAACATGAACACGGCGGCGATAACATGGCAGACACTCAGGAGACGCTCGGCCGCGGCAACACGGTCGGCGAGCAGTGCGGTGAGTACCGGCGAGAGCGAGGCCGCCACGGCCGACATGCCGATTACCGCGCCGGTCTGGCTGCCCGAGAATTCCAGCGTGTCACGGAGGTACAGGCTGATAATCGGCAGGGTAGCGCCCAGTACCGCGTACTGGACAAACATCATGAGCGAGAGTCGGAATACCATGCGGGTATCAGCCAAGATACTTCCGCATCATCTCCACGCCCCTCCTGACGGCGGTCGACGGGTCGCTGCCGCCGCCGTACTCGAGGACGATGTGGCCGGCGTAGCAGAACTCGCGCAACAGCGCCACCAGGCGAGCGGTGTCGATACCGGCGTGCTCACCCTCGGCCGTGAACTGCCCCACGTGAAGGTGGAAACTCGAGGCCCAGGGCATGAGCTTGCGGGTTTCGGCGAAAACGTGTTCGGGGTTGCCGGCAGCGGCATGGCGGAAGTTCAGCGGATCGGGGTTGGTGCGCAGGTTGGGGTTGTCGACTGCGCGAAGGATACTCAGCAGCCCGTCGGCGTCGGGACACACGGAGGCCATGTTCTCGAGGCACAGGTTCACGGCGTTCTCTTCGGCGCATGGCGCCACCTCGCGGTAGGAATCGATGACACGGTAGTACTCTACCGTGGGATTCTCGCCGTCGTTGTGGTTGCCCGTGAACGTGTTGAGGTGCCTGACGCCTGAAGCGGCCGCGGCGACAATCCAGCGTTTCATGCGTTCGACCTGCTCCGCGCGCTCAGCGGCGGTGCGACAGGCGAAGTCGTTGCGGGTGATGAATGTCGCAACCGAGAGGCCCTGCTGCTCGGCCTCGTCTGCGACTGTCTGCGCGTGCCCCATCGGATCGGCCGGGTCGAGCCACTCCGGGTACACTTCGATACCGTCCGCCCCCGCCCGCTTCGCTTCAGCGAGAAACATCGGGTAGTCCATCGCGCCCGAGGCAAACAGCTCACGGTACGACCAGGCCGAGACTGCTATGCGCATGTGTGATTCCTCGAGACAGAGAATGAGGGTGAAGGGAGCCCGGAAGGCAGAAGTGGGAAGTGAGCGTGGTGCTGCTCCCATCCTCGATTCTGCCTCCTGGATTCCCGCTTCTGCTCCACCCCCCTTACAGCTTCAGCGCCGTCGACTTCGACTCTGCCACCACTTCCTCGGCGCTCACCTCGCGGCCCAGTTTCTGCGACATGAACATGCCCTCGGCGATCAGCATCATGTCCATACCGACCCTGGCCGAGGGAAGCAGGGGGGTCTCGCCCTGCAGCACCGCCACCCAGTGCTGCTGGTTGCCGTCAAACGGGTCGTACTGCTCCGGCCACACCCGTTTCCACCGTCCCCGCGCCGCGCCGACATCGACGGTTGCGTTCATCTCCATGTCACCGATGGTCGTATGGTATGTACACGGATTCAGCGTGACGCCGCCTTTGGAGCCCGCTATCTTGCTGCTCTCGTCGCCCCCCAGGTTCAGCGCCCACGCCTCCTCGATAAAAAAGCTGATACCGCCATCGAGACGCACGAACCCCACCCCGAGCTCTTCGACATCGTAGCCCGAAGACTTCCGGCGGTGCTCGTACATGTCGATCTCCTGGTGCGTGGCGCCCGAGATCGTGCGGATCTTCGGCGCGCCCAACAGGTAGAGCATCTGGCAGATATGGTACACGCCCATGTCGTACAGCGCACCCCCCGCCGCCGTCTTCTTCTGCACGAACGCCGGAGTCGCGTACCCATCCACGTACGGCCGGCCACGGCGGCGAAACCCGAAGCTCTTCGCGTAGTAGATGTGCCCCAGCGCTCCCTCGTCAATCAGCCGCTTGGCCGCCAGCGTGCTGTCCGAGAATATCGTCGCAAGCTGCATCGCAAGGTGCTTGCCGGTCTCCTTCGCGGCATCCACCATCGTCTTCGCGTCGGCAAATGACCCCGCCAGCGGCTTCTCGCAGTACACGTGCTTGCCGGCACGCATCGCCGCAATTGCCACTGGGGCGTGAAGGTTGTTGTGGAGGCAGACATCGACCGCCTGGATGTCGTCACGCTCGAGCACGTTGCGGAAATCGGTGTACACATCCTTCACCCCGAACTCCTGCGCGGCATCACGGGCCCCGGCCTCGTTGATATCGCACACGGCCACGACATTGGCGTCGGGGCACTTCTGGTAGTTGCGCAGATGGCTGTGGCCGATCAGCCCCGTACCGATTACTCCGACATTTACCTTGTCCTTGCCCATAGCTCTGTACTCCGCCTCTTGGTGTGTGCCCGAAAGTGGGCCCCTCTGTATCTCCGTGCGTCCGTGGCAGCCCGGCAACTGCTTGCCGCACCAGTCAGGCCGCGATCTCCTTCTCCAGTACGTTCCGCCCCTGCGCAAGGTGTGCGAGCAGGTCCGGCGTGTCTATCGATTCGATACTGATGTTGCCGTCGTACCCCGCGTTCCGGTAGATCCCCAGGAGGCGCGGCCAGTCGATCACGGCCCACTTCCCGTCCGCCTCGAGCCCCCTGAACTTCACGTGCGAGTTGGTCGCAAACGGCGCGTACGCCTCGGTTTCGGTGTACACCTTCTCGCGCTGCTCGCGCGTGGCGTCGGGCTTGACCGCGCCGTGCGAGAAATTGGTGGGGTCGGGGCAGGCGGTGAGTCGCGCGCAGCCGACCTCCTTGAACAGCCGCAACAGCCCCGCGCTGGTGCTCATCACCGAGCTGTGGTTCTCCAGCGCCATGTTCACCCCGCACTCTTCCGCAACCGGCGCGCACTCGCGGAACGCGTCGATAACCAGCTGCTCCAGTCTCTCAACCGGCTGGCCCTCCACCAGGTACCCGGTCATCACCCGCACATTGGGCACCTGCATGTCGGCGGCGATACGGCACCACTGCTTGACATACTCGATATTGGCCAGCCGCCAGCTCTCGTCGGTGACATACGCGAAATCGTTGTAGGGAGCGACCCCGTTGATTGCCACGCCGACGCTGCGGGCATGGCGGGTCACCCTGTCAAGGTACATCGGGTCCACCGACTCGAAATCGTCGTAGCCCGCATTCGCCTTCCCGGCCATGATCTCGATCCCGGTGAACCCCATACGCGCCGTCTCGTCAAGCGCCTTGAACAGGTTGAACCCCGGCTCGTTCTTGTACTTCTCGCGGAAACTCCAGCTGTGGATTGATACGTGCATGGGAACCTTCCTTCGTGAATGGCATGAAGATTGGGATACAGGACACAGGACACAGGAGATAGAATGAGGGCCACTGTGTCCTATGTACTGTGTCCTGTGTTCCCGCTTTCCACGCATCTTCTGATCAGCGCAATCGTTCTCCTCGCCCCCTCGTACTCGTCAATCTCTTTCGGTACCGACTCGACCCCCCAGGCACCCGTGTATCCGCTGTCAAGCAGCAGCCCGATGGCCCGCGGGATATCGACACTCGGCTCGTTCCCGTCCTTGTCGAACCGGAATGTCTTCACGTGCATCGCCTTCGCGTACTTCGCGCATCGCTCCCAGCCCTCGTCGCGCTTCCCCTCCGCCCAGTTGTTGGTGTCGAAGAGAAACCCGAGTCCCTCTATGCCCTCGAGCAGCCGCAGGACATTGTCAGGGTGCTTGCTCGGACCCCAGTGGTTCTCGAACAGCACTTCGATATTTGCCTCGGCAGCGCGGTCGATGATATCACGATAGCCTTCACGGATAACCTTGAAGGCCGGTTCCGGCATGTCCTCCGGCCCGCCGGCGTCGATTCGGACCTGTGCTGCGCCGAGCTTCGCGGCGATGTCAAGCCAGCGGTAGGCGACCTGGCGATTCGCTGCACGCTTCGACTCATCCTCTTCGTACACGTGCGCCCCGTCGACAGCGATACAGCCGAAGGGCAGCCCCGCCTCATCCGCCGCACGTTTCACCCGGTCCATGTACTCGTCGTCAGCGGCGCTCAGCTTGCCGGTGCCGGGGTTGTGGCCGACATGGAGCACATCGTCGCCCTTCTTCAGGTCGGCAAGGTGCGCGTTCCACGGGTCGAGCTGGGTGCAGCCAAGTTCCTTGCAGTCGGTGATATAGCGGAACATGTCCTGCTTGCCTTCAGCCAGCAGTCTGTGAAAGCTGAACGAGCAAATTCCGAGACGCAGCACTGTGGATGCTCCTTTCTTTGGGCGGCCGCCCCGACACGTCGGGGCGCCGGGCTCTACGTTTCAACGCGTACGGTGTTCCGCTCCGCGACACCTTCGCTACAACGCATCGTAGCGAATAAGCTCGACCTCTTTCTCGCGTACCGCATCCAGCACGTCCTGCTCCATGAACACCCGGCGGTCATCGTTGCGCTCCTCGGCTACCGCACCAGGCTTCTCGCTGCCGTAGGTCGCCGCCATGATATCGCCTTCGGCGTACGACGGGTGCGTGATCATGCAGTAGGTGCCGGGTGCGGCGGCGCGGAGCGCGCGTGCGAAGGCGGCCGGCCGGTCCGAGCGCGCAGGCTTGCCGAGGTCAAGCCACGACAGCCCGAGCTTGTTGCCCCACCCGTGCCACTTCATGCCCTCGCGCGCTGTCCACTCCACCATCACGTCATCGAGCCGTCGCGAATCGTCGGTCCCCTCGAACAACCACCCGAACGCCATGTGGTTGTCAACGTACTTCACGTCCAGCCCACGACCACGGGCGCGCTCCACCTGCGCCTGGAGTTCTGCGACGATCTCTGCGAACCTGACGCCGGCCTTGTGCACCCGGTCGATTGTGCGGCCGAAACAGCCATCAGCCTCGATGAGCGTCGGCACCTGTTCAGCAGGCAGCACCGGCTTCCAGCGTTGCTCGTTCCACTCGCAGGCAATGGTTCCGTGTACCCCCACACAGATCTCGGGGTGCCCCCGCAACATCTCGGCCGCCTCGTCGAAACACTGCGCGGTCACCATGGTCGAGACATTGCGCACAATGCCCTTCGTGAACGAGTCGTGGATGCCGCGGTTGGCGGCATGGAACGACCCGAAGTCGTCGGCGCGGGCGAGGAGTCGGATGGATTCTCGGTTCACAGCTGATCGTACCTGATTGGCTGGATTCCGGATGCGTCCGCAGCAGCCAGGATTGCAGGATCCATGAACATCCGTCGCTCAACATCGCGCTGCGCAGCGATACGCCCCAGCTTCGCGTCACCGTAGGCCGCCTCCTGCACCTCCGGGTCGTCAGCGTACATCGGGTGCGACACGAGCAGGTAGTCGCCCGGTTCCGCGTCACGCATGGCCTGGGCAAGGGCCGCAATACGGTCGGTTGTGCCCTCGGGCCGCGGGAGACGTTTGAGGGGAAGCGTGTTGCCCCAGCCGGCGTAGATCAACCCCTCTTTCTCCACCCAGCGTGCCGCCGGTTCGGCAAAGCGCTTGGAGTCGTCGCTGCCCTCGAACAGCCAGCCGAAGGCCATGTGGAGGTCGATATACCGGATATCAAGCCCGGCGCTGCGCGCCTTGTCGAGCTGGGCCTGCAGTTCACGAAGTATCTCGGCGAAGTTGACACGTCCGCTGTCCTGGATTGCCTGCGTGTTCTTATGCAGCGCGCCTCCACCGTCCACGAAGCAGGCGGAGCCGCTTTGCGGCAGCAGGGGCTTCCAGCGGACATTGTTCCACTCGCAGGTAATCGCCGCGTGAAGGCCGACACAGAAGTCCTTCTCGGCGCGGAACATCTCCGCCGCCTCCTCGAAATGCGCCGCCGGCACAATGATTGAGGAGTTTCTCAGGATTCCCTTCTTGTAGGCGTCGTAAATGGCGCGGTTGGCGCTGGCATAGCTGCCAAGGTCATCCGCGCGGGTTACCAGTCTGATCTGTCCCATCCGTTCCTCCAATTCCTCAGCGGGAGCGTTGCGGGGGTGCGACCCCGTGCGGCACCGTGGTGACGCACATCGGGCGCACCTCCGCATGGGTGGGGAAGCCCAAGACCGTCAGGCTTGGGCGGGGGGAGGGGCCGCAGGCATCCCTCCCCCGTCTAACCCATTACCGGAATCTAGGAGGAATCACACGGGCCTGCCTTCACTTCGCCGCTGATCTCTTGGACAATCCTGCCTGCTGGTGGCGGTAGACCGTGGGGGACATGCCGGTGGTCTTGCTGAACAAGCGGGTGAAATACGCCGAATCGTTGAATCCGAGGGAAAACGCAATCTGCGTGATCGACAGTTCCCCCTGCATCAGCAGCTGGCAGGCGCGGTCGATACGCATGCGGGTAAGGTAGTCGCCGAGTGACATGCCGGTGGTTTCCTTGAACACGTGCGAGAGGCGGCTGGCGCTGATGAACACCGAACGTGCGATGTCTTCCACGCGGACATCCGAGGAGAAATTCTGCTCCAGGTACGCGATTGCCGCTGACACGAGTGACTCGCGCCCCTCGAACTGCGGCACGGCGCCCAGCGACTCCAGGGAGCGGTCGAACGCGCGGCTCACGTGCACCACCAGCTGCAGGAACAGCCCGGTCGCCCCCACTTCGTAGCCCGCCGTCCGGCTGGTGGTTTCCGCCCGTATTCCGTCGACAAGCGTGGTGACCGTCGCCTGGCTGGTGAGAGAAAGGTGGAGCTTGTGGCGAAACGAGGTCTCTTCACGGAACAGTGGCTCGGTGGTGAAAAACCGGCGGAAACCGGGGATGGAGAGAAGCGTGTCACGGTACGGCTGCAGCACTTCGGGGTAAAACAGCACGTTGGTGATACTGAGCCTGCTCGTGCTGCGGTACGTGTGCTCTTCACCAGGCAGAATGACATAGCAGTCGCCCGCGTAGATCGAGTGGCGCCGGCCCTGGTGCCAGTGCAGGCCCGAACCCGAACGGACATAGACCATTTCGACGAAATCGTGGCGGTGGCCGGCCGGCGCGGGAGAGTCGGCCGGCGGCGGGGCGGACTCGGTGTCGCTGCTCGCCTCGTCCACCATGAGCGGGAAATCGCTCCACTCGCGCTGCGCGCGCAGGTCGATGGTGGCGTGCGGGTAGATCAGGCGGAAGCGGTGTTCGCCGGGCGGTGGGGCGGAAGGGGTAGTCTGGTGTCCGGTAATCATGGGCGCGGTCTCTTCTCACTCGCACCTATGCCACGCTCACCACTTCCACGCCCCGCGGGGCCCTGACATAGTCGAATACTCGTCGGCCGCGCTCCATGTGCCATTTCACTTTCACCACGCCCTTCGGGTGCGGAAACGCCCCCTCGGCGTATGTCACGCGGTCGGTGAGCACCTCCACCGCGACCTTCTTCGTGTTGCCCGGCTCCGGGTAGTGCACGCCCAGTACGTGGCGCGAGAGGAACCAGGTGGGGCCCGCCGACCAGGCATGGCACACGCTCGAGCCGTTGCGCCAGTACTCCGGACAGGTCCGCATCCCCTGCGCCAGTGCCCATCCCCACCCCTCACGCATCATGTTCTCTGCAGTCTCGTACAGGCCGGCCATGTAGAGCCCCTCAAGGATGTAGAACCCGAAGTTGGGGGAACAGTACACGCCGGCATCGGGGTTGTACCCGTTGACGAATATCGAGCGCAGTTCGTGCTTCACGTACTCGCGCACCGCGGCAATCTGCGCCTTCGTCGCGACACCGGCACGAATCGCAAACAGGTTGGCGTGCACCGAGTGAGCCTTCCTGCGCAGGTTATCGCCGAACTTCCGGGCCTTGGGATCCCAGAACTTCTGGATACTCTTGCGCAGCACCGCGATACGCTTCCTGAGCGCACTCGCATCGTCTTTCCTGCCAAGCAGAGCGGCCAGCTCGTACGCACGCTGCAGGGCGATGAGATACGTGCAGCTGAATGTACAGTGTACGCCCGTGTTGTCCTGGTGACCCTTGACAGTGCTCAGGTCGCCGTGGAACCCGCCGTAGTGCGCCTTAATGCCCTGGTGCTTGTCCCACTCGGCATCGAGCAGCAGATCCTTGCGCTGGTCGGCCAGTTTGTGGAACCAGGCCAGGTTGCCCAGGATCGCGTCCCAGTCCTGGCGCACGCGCTCCAGGTCGCCGGTGTGCTGCCAGTACACGTAGTAGCCCTCGAGGCCGTTGAGCGCGAAATCGGCGATAGTGTAGTCGCCCGTGTTGGGGTACACTGCGCGGAACTTGCCGGTATCGTCGGGCGACTGACCGTACAGCTGGAAGCAGCGGTGCATCAGCGCGTGGTCGCCGAACGCGGCGAGATTCGAATGGTACTGGAGAATCGTGTCGCGCAGGTACATGCCGCGCTCGCGACCCGAGCAGTCCACGTAGGCATCCTCCATGTTGGCCGCCTGCGTCCGGCGACCCATCTCCCAGATCTCGTTGAGCAGCGGGTCCGAACAGCGGAACGCTCCCTTGTACTCAACCGGGTAACGGGCCGCGCGCAGCGACACTTCGTCCAGTGTCACGTCTCCCGCCGCGCCGCGGACGGTGAGTTTCAGGTACCGCATGCCCTTCGGATGGCTCGGGGTGAAGTCCACTGTGTCGCGGCTGCAGCGCACACTGTCACCGCCCTGGTAGTTGTGGCTGTGCCGCAGGTGCATGCCGTCGGCCGTGCAGTGCTCGCTGTAGGTCAGGTCGACGGTGGCGCCGGCAACACCGCTCAGGCGCACGCGCGGGAACGCCAGGTGCATGTGGTCGATGTCGAGGAGTACCGCAAAGCCGTGTGGATAGTCGTCCCTGCGGAACACATGGCCGTCGAGCGATTCAGGCGACAAGCGCTCGACCTGCTCGCCGTAGTCGTCCCAGGAGGTCTCGCGGCAGGGAGCGTGCGCCGTCTCGTGTCGCCGCACGTCTATCCACCCGCCCACCGGCGCCAGGGTCTCCTCGGGATCGTAGGGCCACGAAGGGTTGTACTCGGCCGCGGTGAACACGCGTGAGCGCCTGAACACGACATCGGACTGGGGATCCCTCACAGCCGACACGGCCAGGCCGCGGTCGAGGGGCAGGGCGATGTAGAGATCGCAGACGTCCTCGTACAGTTTCACTACACCGCCATAGTGGTTCCAGCCCGCCTTGAGTTTCCACGACTGCGCGTACCGCATGGGCTTGTTGACCGACTCCAGCCCCATGCCCAGCATCTCACCGTTCAGCCACGGGTCGCAGAAGAAGATGCCTGCAGTGACGGTCTGGTCGGCAGGCGAGTGGACCCAGGTCTGGAACGCGACGTACTGCTGTGCGTTCCGGCCGTGGATTTGCCCGCTGTTGGGAGCCGGCACCGTGAACGAGTACCACTGCTCGTTGCGCGCGAGCGGGAGCACGCGGACCACCTTGTGAACAGGTACCGCGGCGCCGGTCATGAACGGGATGTTGCGCGGTTCGAGCGGGCCCCACGAGTCCTGGTGCTCGAGTTCGACACAGCCCGGCCATGCGGAGTCGTCGAAGGCGGCAGTTGTCCACCCATCCTGCTCGAGCGACTGAGCGCAGCGGTCGCCTGCGTTGAGCGCAAAACTCAGCTTGGGGGCGTATGTGTAGGCCTTGTCCTCGATACACTTCCAGGAATCCGCTCGGGTATCAAGAGAGATTGCCCCGGTGGTGGTCTCCACCGATCCCCAGGCAACAAACCCGGCATGGACCGGCATCGCCTTGAACGTCTTCATGCCGAAATAGTTGGCGAGCACAGCCACCACGTTGGTGCCGGGCTTGAGGAAGTGCGCGATGTCGTGCGTGTCGTGGAGGGGGAAACGCGGGTCGAAGCGGACCGGGCCGTACTCCACGAATTCACCGTTCACAAACAGCTTGTAGAAGGTATCGGCGAACACATTGATGACAGCGCTCTTGACCTTGCCGGAGACATCCAGGGTCTTGCGGAAACTGGCGTACTGGTTACGGCCGAGGCCGGAGCGGTTGTACCAGACATAGCGGGCGGAATCAGGTTTGGGCATGCGCGGAAACTCCTCTGAGAGCGAGAGTGATTACGCGTGGAATCTACAATGGGGAAAAACCAGGCGGCAGCCACACACGACGGC
>CAZJJT010000004.1:31901-34389 GCA_964546395.1 uncultured Fibrobacterota bacterium | reverse complement strand
GCCGACTGGCGCAGGGCCTGGGACCAGGAGGTGTTCGCGTTCGGTATCGTGCAACTCGCCAACTTCATGGAACGCAACACCGAGCCCGTGCAGAGCCAGTGGGCCGAGCTGCGCGAGGCCCAACTGCTGAGCGCCGAGGCCGATGAGCAGGCCGGCATGGTGGTAACTATCGATATCGGCGAGAGCAACAATATCCACCCGAAGAACAAGCAGGAAGTGGGACGGCGGCTCGCGCTCTGGGCACAGGCAGCGGTGTACGGCAGCGACATCGAGTACTCGGGACCGGTCTACGCCGGTATGGAAACCGGCGGTGACAGTGTCGTGCTGCGGTTCGCACATCTCGACGGCGGCCTGGTGGTGCGGGGCGACTCGCTTACGGGCTTCTCAATTGCCGGGGCCGACAGCCAGTTCGTGTGGGCCAACGCTGCGATACGGGGCGAGACGGTGGTTGTGCGATCCGCGAAGGTCGCGAAGCCGCTCGCGGTTCGCTACGCGTGGTCGAACAACCCTGCGTGCAATCTCTACAACAAGGAAGGCTTGCCGGCCTCACCGTTCCGCACCGACAACTGGCCCGGCGTCACCAAGAGCGAGAGGTGAAGGCAGGAAGCGGACGTTCCATCCCCCGGGCTTCGCGCTCATGAATCCCACGCTTCGCATAGAGCGTCTTGTGCACGGCGGGCTTGGACTCGCCCGACACGAGGGGGCAGTGGTATTCGTCTCGGATGTGGTGCCGGGAGAAGTCGTCCAGGCACGCGTGACGGGGCGGCGCGCGCAGTGCGACTTCGCTGTCCCGACCCGCATCATCACGGCCTCGCCCGACAGGCGCGCGTTCTTCTGCCCCTACGCGGGTGAATGCGGTGGGTGCGACTGGCAGCACATCCTGCCTGCGCGACAGGTACAGCTCAAGCGCGAGATACTCTCCGATTGCCTCCGGCGCGTGGGCAAGATCGCGGTGACGCCTGAACCGGAGGTGTTCACCTCGCCTGAAACAGCTTACCGCATCCGTGCCCAGTTTCAGCTCGCACACGGCGGCCGCACAGTCGGCTTCCACCAGCGTGCCAGCAACGACCCTGTCGACATCGCCGCGTGTCCCCTGCTTGCGCCCGGTCTCGACGCGTTCCTCGGCTGCGTGCGCGAGTCGGCAGCGCGTCTGCCCAGCGGAGTGCGCAAGGTGATGGCTGTCGTGGGGGACGGTGGCCGCGTGGCTTCTTCGCCGGTACTCCCGCCGCACAGCGGCCAACACACAACCGTGAGTGTCGGGGCGCGCTGCTTCCGCCTGCGCGGCCAGAGCTTCTTCCAGAACAACCGCTTCCTCCACGAGCAGTTGGCAACCTGGGCCGCTCCCCTGCTCTCGGGCGCGCGTTGCCTCGACCTCTACGGCGGCGCCGGGTTTTTCTCGGTGATGCTCGCGGAACGGTTCGAGGAAATCACGCTGGTGGAGCTGGTCCCCGAACTCGCGCGTCTGGCACAGGCGACGTTCGAGCAGAACGGACTTCGCCACTGCACGGCAGTGTGTTCGAGTGTCGAGAAGTTCTCCGCAGCGCCGGGCCCCACGTCCGCCGGCATCGACTGCATCCTTGTCGACCCGCCCCGCCAGGGACTCACCCGCGAGGTCCTCGACAACGTCGCCGCCCTTGCACCCCCGCAACTCCTCTACGTGTCGTGCGACCCGGCCACCCTCGCCCGCGATATCGGAGCGCTCTGCTCGCGCCATGGCTACGCTATCGACCGCCTGGCCCTGTTCGACCTCTACCCCAACACCCACCACCTCGAGACCGAAGTGCTGCTGCGCAGAACAGTCTGAGCGACAGCGTTTTCTGGCCGAAAACGCCATCTGCCCGCACCCCCGCTCCCGTCGTTCCCTTCCTGGCTGCTTGGCGGTACAGTTGAGCGGGAGGGGACAGCCATGAAAGCATTCGTCGCCGCGATAGTCGCGCTCTACGCCATGCTGGCCGTACTGTGGTTCGTGCTCGTGTAGCGCTCCACGGCTGTCAGAGCGTCACCCGGAGCATGTCACCGACACGGAGCGGCATGCTGCTGCGCAGCAGGACAACGCGATTGGCAGTGGCACGCGCCAGACTCACACCATCGACATCGCTCAGGGACTCGGTCGTCACGCACTGCCCCGTACCGGCCCCCGAACTGCTCAGCCGCACCAGCTCTGCCCCCGCCGGAAACGAGTTGCGTACGTCCACCACCGCCACACCGTCCCTGCGCACACCCTTGACAACTGCCACGAGCTGCGCCGCCGCCCGCTGCTTCGCTTCATGCACCGACTGCAGTGCCAGCTCGCCTCCGTAAAACCCGCTGGTGTACCGGCGGTGCTCATGGCGACCGAGTTCGGCCAACCACTCGTCGCGGACAACGTAGCCCCCTGGATCGCGCAGACACGCGTCGAGGGCCTCGCGGTACACGCTCGTAACAGCCGCCACGTAGTGGCTGCTCTTGGTGCGCCAGGAAAAGTCAGACGCCCTGGGCGACCTGCACC
>CAZJJT010000004.1:31421-31891 GCA_964546395.1 uncultured Fibrobacterota bacterium | reverse complement strand
CTTGGTGCGCCCCTCGATCTTGAGCGCCGCGACGCCGGTCTGCACCAGTTGCGGCAACACCGGAAGAGCGCACAGGTCGCGTGAGTTCAGCAGGTAAGCCCCACCCTCGTCCTCCGCCAGTTCGGCCGTGTGTCCCCGCTGCACCCCATCGGGCATGATCGCCGCGAGCCGGTAGCGCAGGCGGCACGGCTGCGAGCAGTCACCCCGGTTGGCGTGACGGCCATCGAAGTACGCCGACAACAGACACCGTCCCGATACCGCAACGCACATCGCGCCGTGCACGAACACCTCGGTCTGGCAGATCCCCTCGGCGCTCAGTCCGGCAATCTCATCGAGTGTCAGCTCCCGCGGCAGGACCACGCGGCGAACGCCCTGGCCGGCCCAGAACCGCAACGCCCCGCTGTTGCAGGCACCGGTCTGTGTGCTCAGATGAATCGGCACCGAAGGAGTCAGCCGGCGACACGCGTCAA